>CAZMDP010000162.1:0-5480 GCA_964565015.1 uncultured Prolixibacteraceae bacterium
GATAACCAGATTGTTTCATTTATCCTGGCAATGGCTTTGTCGTTTGTATTTTATATCGGGTTCGAATTTATCGGCACTTCAGGGGTACCTTACGGAGTTGAGAAAGCCCTTACATGGTTGAGTATCAACGACCATTTTTTGTCGGTGAGCCGGGGGGTAATCGATGCGCGCGATTTAGCCTATTTTATTGGGATGACCGTAATTTTTTTGTTTGGTACGGTCCTCATGGTCAGAAGGGTAAGGATTGGGTCTGAGAAACTAAGGAAGTGGGGGGCAATTATTTTAATCGCAGTAGTGGGCCTGTTCCTGACATCGGAAAACCTTCTTCTCAGGATTGATTTAACTGCCGATAAACGCTATTCATTAGCGGAAACATCGAAAAAGATTGCTTCCGAAATAAGCGAACCCATTACCATCGAACTTTTCCTTACCGGCGAACTGCAGCCTGGTTTCAGGAAATTGCAGCAAGCTATTACCGACAAGGTTAAAGACATTGGACGATTTTCGGATAAGCCCGTACGGCTGACGATTACTGATCCGTATTTGGCTGTTGCGCCAGACCAAAGAGGTCAGTATTTCGAGCAGTTGGACGCAAAAGGAGTCAGACCAACAGATGTTAGGCAACAAACCGAAAAGGGAACTGTTACCAGGTTAATTTTTCCCGGTGCTATTTTAAGGATGGGGGGGCGCGAGAAAGGGATAAACTTTCTGAAACAGGCGCAGGGTTTCAGTGCAGAGGCTAATCTGAACCATTCTGTTGAAAGTATTGAATATGAGTTGGTTTCTGCAATAAAGAAGCTTTTGGTCACTGAAAAACCCAAACTTGTCTTTCTGCAGGGAAACGATCAGCTGAATCGTTGGGAGCTCTTCGATCTGACCAATTCGCTCGAAGATTTCTTTACTGTTGATTTTAAGACAGTCGACGAATTAAGGGCGATGGCTCCTTCGCCCCGGATTGTTGTAGTTGCCGACCCTAAAGTGCCATTCAGCGAAAGCGAAAAATTTGTGCTCGACCAGGCAGCAATGAAAGGTAGCCGTTTTATGTGGTTGATTGATCCGGTGCAGGTAAGTCTCGACAGTCTTTCCCGTGGGTTGATGACCCTCGCTTTTCCGCGCGACCTGAACCTGAATGATCTGATGTTTCAGTATGGCGTTCGGCTTAATGCCGATTTGATTCAGGATGTTGTTTGTGCACAAATTCTGGTAAATACCGCACCTGCCGGTAACAGACCCGAATTTACGCCACAGCCCTGGTATTACTCGCCTTTGCTTACGCCATCAGATAAGCATCCTGTAAGCAGGCATGTAAATTTCGTGCAATCCGAATTTGTTTCAAGCATCGATACGGTAGAGGGTACGGGCGATATCCGGAAAACAATTATCCTAAGTTCATCGCCCTATGGCCGAACCGTGCGGACGCCAGCTGCGGTAAGCCTCTCCATTATCGATTCGCCACCCGCGCGCGAGCTGTTTAACCGGCCTTTTATACCAACAGGTGTGCTTCTCGAAGGCAGGTTTAATTCGGTGTTCAGAAACCGTATGCTTAACCAATTAGGAGTATCTGCTGCGGAGGTTATTCAGCAAAGCCCCGAAACAAAAATGATGGTGTTTTCAGATGGTAACCTGATTGCCAATAAAGTTAGGTACAATCCTGGTTCTGAACCCGATATCCTTCCACTTGGCTATGATCGGGTTTCGCAGCAAACATTCGGAAACCGGGAATTTTTTCTGAATGCACTTCAGTATCTGAATGATGATGAAGGAATTATGGAACTTAGGAACCGATCGGTAAAACTCAGGTTGCTCGATAAAGTTAAACTTCGTGAAGACAGGCGTTTTTACAGCACACTGAATATTATGGTACCTATTGTTTTGGTAATGGTTTTTGGATTGATTTTTAATGTATTGCGCAACAAACGATATAAGGTTAATAAATACTGAAAATTAGAAGTATAAATTTCCGGCTGTTTACACTAAAGTTTGTATATTCGTACCTTTCAATCAAGGGTTAGTGGCTGGTTTAGTAGCTCTAATCGATTGAATATGAACAGGAATCATTTCATTAAACCGAATTTGTAAAACAAAAAAATATTTTATATGAAATTTGTAGTTTCAAGTACCGAGCTTTTAAGTCATCTGACAGCCATCAGCAAAGTTATCAGCACAAAGAGCACAATGCCCATTCTGGACAATTTCCTGTTTCAGATCAGCGAAAACCTGCTTACCATTACAGCATCCGATGTTGAATCAACCCTGATTACAAGCATGGAGCTTGATAATGTTGACGGGGAAGGGATGATAGCCCTGCCGGCAAAGTTGCTGATTGATACCTTGAGGGAATTTCCCGAACAACCCTTGACATTCCAGGTCGATACATCGACTTTCGGGGTACAGATATTTTCTGAAAACGGTAAATACAGTATTGTAGGTTACGATGGGGAAGATTTTCCCGAAATACCTTCGATCGACGAAGATGCAGGGGCGCTTGTAAAGGTTGCTCCACGGTCGCTTCTGAAAGGCATTGAAAAAACTTTGTTTGCCACTGCCGACGACGAACTGAGGCCGGTAATGAACGGAATTTTTGTTGAACTGCGCAACGATTATATGAGCTTTGTGGCATCCGACGCACATAAACTGGTGCGCTACAGGCGCCTCGACGTAAAAACCGAAACCGAAGCGTCGTTTATTCTGCCCAAAAAACCGGCCGCCCTGCTCAAGAACCTTTTGCCTAAGCAGGATTTTGAGGTTAAAATTCAGTTTAACGATAAAAACGCATTTTTCACCCTTGCCAATTATAAACTTATTTGCCGGTTAGTTGAAGGGAATTATCCTTCCTACAATTCGGTAATTCCGGTAAACAATCCCAATACCATGACCATCGACCGTTTGGCGTTTTACAATACCGTGAAACGCGTATCGGTTTTTGCAAACCAGGCAAGCAACCTTGTAAAACTTTCGTTAACCGCTTCTCAGGTTGTGGTATCGGCCCAGGATATCGATTTTTCCATTTCAGCAATCGAAAGGCTAGCGTGCGAATACGAAGGCGACGATATGGAAATCGGCTTCAAATCAACTTTCCTTCAGGAAATTTTGGCCAACATTCCTTCGAGCGAAATCAGGCTCGAAATGAGTGATCCATCGCGTGCCGGCCTGGTACTTCCCGAAGAAAAGGAAGATGATGACGAAGATGTATTGATGCTGCTTATGCCGATGATGATTAACGTTTAAAATAGCCATAGTATATTGTGGGGGTTTTTTGCTGAAAAGTTTTGAAAAGAGGCAAAAAACCCCTGATTTTTTTAATACCCTGCTATTCAGGGTCTAAATTGAAACGAAATGAAGCTTAATTTGAAAAATGCACTGGTTTTCCTCGATCTGGAAACTACGGGAATTAATATTGCAAGCGACAGGATAGTTGAAATTGCGTTGCTTAAAGTTTACCCCAATGGCGATGAGGAGGAAAAGGTGATGCTGATAAATCCTGAGATGCCCATTCCCGAAGCGGCAACCCGTGTCCATGGTATTACCGATGAAGCTGTAAAATCGGCTCCTACATTTAAAGAAGTAGCCAAAAATCTGGCAAAATTTCTCGAAGGGTGCGACCTGGCAGGGTTCAACTCCAATCGCTTCGATATTCCTCTGCTGGCTGAAGAGTTTTTGCGGGCAGGGGTGGATATCGATTTTAAAAAACGCAAGTTCATCGACGTTCAGGCGATTTTTCACAAAATGGAAAAACGTACCCTGGCTGCGGCCTATAAATTTTATTGCGGACAGGACCTTGTTGATGCACACAGCGCATTGGCCGACACACGCGCTACCTATGAAATTCTGAAAGCGCAGCTCGATCAGTACCAGGGCGTTGATTTTGAGGATGGAAACGGTCAGGTTACACAGCCCATTGTAAACGATGTGGAAAAACTCAGCCAGTTTTCGTCGTACGATCAGAATGTGGATTATATGGGACGTATTGTGTATGATGAAAAGGGCGTGGAGATATTCAACTTCGGGAAAAACAAAGGGATGACTGTTGAAAAAGTCTTGCGCGAGCAGCCCGGCTACTATGGCTGGATCATGCAGGGCGATTTTCCGTTATATACGAAAAGGGTACTCACACAGATTTATATCAGGCTCAAAGAAGCGGGTAAGTTATGAAAATCATTTGTATAGGAAGAAATTACGTGGCGCATATCCGAGAACTCCACAATGAAGTGCCCGGTGAACCGGTTTTTTTCATGAAACCCGACTCGTCGCTTTTACGCAACAACGATCCATTTTATATACCTGAATGGACCAACGATGTACACCACGAAATTGAACTGGTACTAAAGGTATCGAAACTCGGTAAAGGAATCGAAAAACGTTTTGCCCACCGCTATTATAGTCATATAGGTTTAGGGATCGATTTCACCGCCCGTGATGTTCAGAACCAATTGAAGGAGAAAGGTTTGCCATGGGAGAAATCTAAGGCTTTCGACCGGGCGGCAGTAATTGGTTCGGCCTTCCTGCCCAAAGAGTCGTTCGGCGACTTAAAAAATATTCCTTTCAGGCTCGATGTAAATGGTAAAACGGTTCAGGATGGTAATTCGGGTTTAATGATTTTCGATTTCGACGAGATTATTTCGCATATCTCACAATATGTAACGCTGAAAATAGGTGATCTGATCTATACCGGAACACCGGCAGGCGTTGGCCCCGTAAAGTCGGGCGACCACCTCGAAGGTTATTTGGGGGATCAGAAATTACTTGATTTTATGGTGAAGTAATCCCGACCTCAGGTAAGCTTTAAGTTGTCATGGTTTTCACGGTTATTGTTGTTCACAATATATTTGTTTATTAACACACTGAATTTTAGTTGATTATATGTTGTATGACAATGAAATGGATGCCATTTAAAATTTGCCGATTTTATTTTTAAATCGGCATCGAAAATTAAAAAAATCCGGATTGAAATTATACCACATACTTTTTCACTAATGTTGTATTATCCGAAATTTTACCAGCTATGACAACTTTAAATGACATCACGGAATTTTTGGCACCCAAAAAACTGGCCATTGCGGGAGCTTCGCGCAATCCGAAAAAATTTGGCGGGATTGTGTTTGCCGAATTGAAAAAAAGGGGCTTCGAACTTTTTCCGGTTAATCCAAACGCTCAGGACATACAAGGTGTAACCTGTGTTAAGTCTGTTGCCGATTTGCCCGACAATGTTGAGAACCTGTTTGTTGCCACTCCAAAGAACGAAACCTCTCCGGTTGTTCAACAGGCAATTGATAAGGGCATAAAGAGAATATGGATACAATTGAGCGCCGACACTCCCGAAGCCGTTGAACTTGCACAAAAGAATCAGGTATCAATTATTTATGGCAAATGCATCTTTATGTTTGCCGAACCGGTTAGCGGTGTTCATAGTTTCCACCGGTGGCTTTCCAAACTCTTCGGAGGATACCCAAAACCGATCGGTGTGGCTAATCATCAATAGC
>CAZMDP010000163.1:0-5472 GCA_964565015.1 uncultured Prolixibacteraceae bacterium
CTGCTACATTTTTAATCACCATTGTAGTATTCAGACAAGATATATCCGATTTGATAGCAGGGCTATTCATGTTTACCTGGAATGACGAAACACGTTTTATAGCCCGTTTATTATTTTCTGCAATTCCGGTAGCAATTGTTGGCCTGTTGTTCAAAGACCAGGTTGAGATGCTGTTTACCGGAAACCTTTTACTGGTTGGCTGCAGTTTGCTGGTTACATCGGGGCTTCTCGCCTTCGCACACTTCAGGAAAGGGAACCAGAGCGGCGAAATTGGTTTTCGTCACAGTTTTATTATTGGTATAGCCCAGGCACTGGCCGTTATTCCGGGAATTTCACGGAGCGGGGCAACCATATCGACCGGTCTTTTACTCGGAAACGACCGCAAAAAAGTGGCAAGGTTTTCATTCCTTATGGTGCTTATCCCGATTTTGGGTGCTGTTTTTCTCGATATCATAAAGGACGATTTCCATAACGAAACCGTTATTGGATTTGCTCCCTTAATGGTCGGTTTTCTGGCTGCATTTCTTTCGGGTTTGTTTGCATGTAAACTTATGGTTAAGCTCGTTACCCGCGGGAGCCTTATTTATTTCAGTATCTATTGCCTTATTATTGCGCTTATTGCTATCTTTGCGGCCTGAAAATCAAGGTTTAGGGAATAATTGGCATTTTCATGACGGAGAATACAGGGTTATCCGAATTTAACAGTTTCGAAGAAGGTAGAGTTATATTGTTTGACAAGCCCTACGGCTGGACATCATTTGACCTGGTAAAAAAGGTTCGAAATGCTTTGTACAGAAAATATAAAATAAAAAAGCTTAAAGTCGGGCATGCCGGAACCCTCGACCCGTTGGCTACCGGATTAATGATACTTTGTACCGGCAAAGCTACCAAACAGATTGAAGCCCTGCAGGCAGAAGAAAAAGAATACATTGCCACCATAAAGCTTGGGGCAACCACCCCTTCGTTCGACCTCGAAACTTCGGAAGACAAAATTTATCCTACAGATCACTTAAATGAAGAACTGATTAAAAACACTTTAACCAGGTTTACCGGTAACCTTTTACAGACCCCTCCCGTATTTTCAGCAGTAAAAATTGACGGGAAAAGAGCTTATGAGCATGCCAGAAAGGGCCATCAACCGGAACTAAAGCCCAAAAATATTGTTATAAATGCTATAGAATTGATTCATATACAATTACCCGAATTAGTGATCAGAATTGTATGCAGTAAAGGAACCTATATACGAGCTTTGGCCCGCGATTTAGGTTTTTCCCTGAATTCGGGTGCCTACCTGACTGCTTTAAGGAGGACACGAAGTGGTAATTACAAGGTTGAAGACGCGCATCAGGTTGAAGCGTTTTTAGAAAAGATAAAGACATTATAAAATAGATTACAAATAAATAATTTGCTGACGATATGGCTGAAATGAAATTATCGAAGTTTAAGTACAGACTGCCTGACGAAAAAATTGCACTTCATCCGGCAGCCAACCGCGATGAATCGAAGCTCATGGTGCTGAACCGCGAAAAAGGTACCATTGAGCACCGTATTTTTAAAGATGTACTTGATTATTTCGACGATGGTGATGTTCTGATATTTAACGACACAAAAGTATTTCCGGCACGTTTGTACGGAAACAAGGAAAAAACAGGCGCCGAAATTGAGGTTTTTCTGCTCAGGGAACTCAACAGGGAACAGCGTTTATGGGATGTTCTGGTTGACCCCGCGCGGAAAATCAGGATTGGTAACAAACTCTACTTCGGCGAAAACGATATACTGGTAGCCGAGGTTATCGATAATACCACATCGAGGGGACGTACATTACGTTTCTTGTTCGACGGCAACTATGACGAATTCAAAAAAACATTGTACAGCCTGGGAGAAACACCGCTCCCAAAATTTATAAATCGCCCTGTTCAGCCCGAAGACAAAGAGCGGTACCAGACCATTTTCGCCCGTCACGAGGGAGCAGTGGCAGCCCCAACTGCAGGTTTGCACTTCAGCCGCGAACTTTTAAAAAGATTCGAAATAAAAGGGGTCGAATTTGCATTTATTACCCTTCACGTTGGATTGGGCAATTTCAGGAGCGTCGATGTTGAAGACCTTACCAAGCACAAAATGGATTCGTAACAGATTTTTGTATCAGAAGAAACCTACAATAAGATAAATCAGGCTAAAGAAGACCGGAAAAACATTTGTGCTGTTGGCACAACAGTAATGCGAACGCTCGAAAGTACCGTATCAACATCGGGCCTGCTCAAGCCATTCGAAGGATGGACAAACAAATTCATCTTTCCTCCATACGAGTTTAGTGTGGCAAACCGCATGATAACCAATTTCCATTTGCCATTGTCAACCCTGCTTATGATGGTTTCGGCATTTGCCGGATATGATTTTTTAATGGAAGCATACAAAGAAGCGCTAAAATCAGATTACCGGTTTGGCACTTATGGCGATGCCATGCTTATCATTTAGGATTTTTCAGCGTGTTTCGGGATTGGAAATGTAACGATTGAAGCTTACCACATGTTTGTGTTTGAGCAGCAGCTTTTTATTGCTATAAGGACACCGGAAAACAAATAGCTCTTTGCGGCGAAAACTTATTGGTTTGGAAATGAATTCAGTTGAGTGCCCGATTTGTGGAAATCATCAGTTTAAGATGGTTTTCACCGTAAAAGATCACTTCGTTACACATGAAGAATTCCCTATACATGCCTGCATACGGTGTGGTATGATGATTACTTCTTCGTTGCCGGGGCAATCTGATTTCGGGCGTTACTATAAATCGGAAGACTACATTTCACATTCCGATACCAGGCAGGGACTGGTTAACAAAGCGTATCATGCCGTTCGGGAAATTATGTTGAACATAAAACATCGCACCATCCGGAAGGTATCGCAAAAAAAAACCGGGACCCTGCTCGATATAGGCACCGGCACAGGCTACTTTTTGAACCACATGAAAAACAATGGATGGAAAGTAAGTGGAACAGAAAGAGATGAATCGGCCCGCAAGTTTGCTCTTGAGCGTTGGGGTATTGATGTAAGACCCGACGAAGAGCTGTTTTCGTTCGAGCCTTATTCGTTTGATGTTATTACGCTTTGGCATGTGATGGAACATTTACCCAACATCGAACAACACTGGAATATTTTATCAAAACTTTTAAAACCAGATGGAGTATTGATAATTGCTCTTCCGAATGCCGGATCGTTTGATGCGCATCACTACGGCAAATACTGGGCGGCATGGGATGTCCCGCGCCACCTGTGGCATTTTGCGCCAGATCATATAAGTGAATTAGGACAAAAACACGGTTTCAGATTGACCAGGTTGAAGAGAATGCCTTTCGATTCTTTTTACATTTCGATTATGAGTGAAAAATACAAAGGTTCGTCAATGCCGCTTTTCAAAGGGATTTTCTGGGGAAAAATTTCGTGGCTTTCAAGTATCATCAACCCCCGGAAGTGCAGCTCACTCATCTATATATTTATAAAAACCGATTGATATTAAGCCGGTTAGGTGAATTTTCGATTCAATTCATCGACTTTGTTTACTGATTTCGCCCTCCCGGCTTAGTATCCGCTCGGGTATATCCAATCAGCAAGTTGTTTAAAACCATATCCTTTGCATTTATAACCTGCCAATTGATAAACGTTGAATTCTGGATCAATGCTTTGTTTTGCCTGATGGTTTTTGCCTGAGAAGCATGAAAAATATCCCTCATCATTTCTTCGTTTTGCGGAATATCAACAAATACATTAATGTTGGCCCTGTTTCCCGAATTGTCCATAAACCTCTGGTATGCCGTGTTTTTCGATAAGGTTTCGTTTTTGTCCATTTTATTGAAATAATCGGTCAATTCGTCTTCACTCGAGGCAAAAACGACCATTTGATTGCCAAAACCAACAAAATTTGCCTTAACTGCCCTGAACGGATGCCCAAGCCAAATCCCGGGCAACGAAGGATATGGGAACCGGTAAATATTCCATCTTTTACCGGTATCGATGGATTTGGTTTGATCACTTAGATTTTGATTTCTCCTTGTGTAATAGTTGCCGATTAATTGAATAATCTGTGTTTCGGCATCCGGCACATTTCGCACTGGCATAATTATCAATCCAGACCCAACAGACAAATTACGAACCCCGCCGATACCAGCTACAATAATTTCGTTATCCAGGATATTTGTAAAAAGTCTCTTTACATTTATCCTCGTTTCAGAAGCCATGCGGGTAAACTTCTCTTCGCGATTGTAATAGACATGATTGGCACGAAAATAATTCTCCAATCGATCGAAAAAATCATTCTTATCGGAAAATAAGTAGCTAACGAAATAGGATGTATTGTAAGGCAGATTTTTATCTGACTGAATTCTTTGGGGCTGCTGACCTGCAAAAACAGTGATATAATGATTGAGCGAATCGAACGCTGTTGACCTTCCTCTAAGTTGAAAGCCACGCTGGTTAATCCCCACATCGAATTGCGACCAGCTTGCAAAATTCCTGAAAGCAGAAATAGCCCCCGAATGCCTTACCGCTTCGTTATCGCCAAACTCATTGGTCCTGCGGGTAACCTGACCATTAAGCCACCTCGATATAAAGCCAGGGAAAAACCTGTGGTTGATAAATAACACAATTTCTGCATTTCCAGAAACTGTTCTCCCTAATGGCCTGAATCCCGGATCTCCGGCAATTCCTGAACTCTGAAGCTGCCTTAATGCCTGTTCGACCAGGGCCGATTTTGTACTTGAAATGAGCAAACCTTCGGCAAACGAAAACGAAAAATGGGTGCGGTTTTGCCCGTCGGTAATATCGGTAATGGTAAAATGATCGTAACTCCGTTCTTTCGTCTGATAGGTTTCTTTAGGGAAAAGCTTCTCAAAGAGGGCTATCCACCCCTTTTTACGGCTGCTACCCGCTGCCTGAACCAAAAAAAGAGGTGTCAGATCACTTGTTCCTTCATTTTTTATCGCAACAACCACTTTTTCGTTCCTTATCCATGACGGTATCTCCGATGTCCGGGTTATCAGGCTATCAATTTTCTGGTAATTTTGATACAGTCCCTTCCAAAAACCTGCCTCTCGAATATCGTTAATCACCGGTTGGTTGACATACATCGACCGGGCAGCCCGGAATTCAAAAAACAGGGGAGCGTCGAGGGGAATGGCATGGTAAACCGGTGAAACTTCGGAAAAGGTAAAACTGCGCGGCGAAAAATAAATGAACGTTGCGACAACTGCAGCAACGATAAACAGAAATATGACTAAAGCGCGCTTCATCCGAACGTGTTTGGGATAAAAATAAAGAAAAAATAGTGGTTATTGTACGAAAATCACATGAAGTGATGAACAGGTAATGGTTAATATATCAAAAAAAAGACCCGGACGAATTGCCGAGTCTTTCTGTTTATGAATCAAACGTGTTATTTCTGTTTTCTTTCGATCGCTCTGCGTATCCTCATCTGGGTATCGT
>CAZMDP010000164.1:0-5461 GCA_964565015.1 uncultured Prolixibacteraceae bacterium
GCATCATGCTCTCTATCATTAACTCCATCAAATCCTGCAAGCCTTTTTCTCTGTTTAAATGCTTGATAAATACCTCTGAAAGTTGTTCCTTTGTAAAATCCATGTCTTCCTGAATTTTAAGTTTTACATTTTGTTTGAATCACGATTTGCAAAACTAATCCGGGAAGACTTTTTTTCATTAGTCACCGGTGACCAGACACACTTTTTGAAACACTATCAAAACCACGAAAATAAAAGAGAAAAGATCATATAAAATGGATTTGAGTTTGGCGAGGTAGATTACAAATTTGGAGCTTTCGGCTTTAATTTAAAGTCAGTGCAGGTTTATCCAATCACCTGCAAAGATGATTCGAAACCCGCCCGAACGCAAAGCCCGAAAACGTTGGTGTAGCGCGACAAATAAACCCTATTTCCCCACCCAAACTTTAAAAGCCGAAGCCTTCAGTCGGCTGACGGTAATCTTATCGTTGACCGGGTTTTTCAGTTTTACAATCAGCTTGCTGCCGAAATAGTCCTCGAACCTCGATACCAGATCGATGTGGATGATGGTTTTGCGGTCGGCCCTGAAATACAGGTCGGGGTCGAGTTCTTCTTCCAATTTATCGAGCGAAAAGTCAACTACGTGGCGCTCCCCTGTAAAAGTGATGGCGGTGGTTACCTTATTTTCGCTTATAAAACAGGCTATATCGCTGGTGTTGATCTTGTAATATTTATTTCCGGAGGCTATCAGGAAACGTTTCCGATACTCTTTTTTACCGCTTCGTATTGCCTGCAAAATTTCCGAATAATCCACCAACTGCCCTTTGGGATACCTCAATTGTTCCAGCTTTTCCAAAGCCTGTTCAAGTTCGCTTGCCTTGATCGGTTTGAGAAGGTAATCGATGCTGTTTACCTTAAATGCCTGAATGGCATAATTGTCGAAAGCAGTGGTAAAAATTATGCTGCTTTTCACTTCAACCTGTTCGAAGATCGAAAAGCAAATACCATCGCTCAACTGAATATCCATCAGGATAATATCGGGGTGTGCATGCGTTTGAAGCCAGGCCACACTTTGTTTTACCGTTTCCAGAATAGCTGTAACTTCCCAACCCGGCCTCAGTTTTTGCAGCATTTCGGCCAACATGCGGGCGTTGGGCTGTTCGTCTTCTATGATCAATGCTTTCATTTAACCCTGATTACAACAATGGCAATTCAACTTTAAAAACCGAACCGGATTGTATAACCTTCACCTTTTTATCGGTCAGGAATTCATACCGTGCCATCAGGTTTTTCAATCCTTTTGAGGTAGAGTAGGAGCTATCTTTAGGTTGCAGGTTGTTTTCGACGCAAATGGTTGATTGGCAGGTGTATATCCTTATCTTCAGAGGTTCTTCCTTCGATGCGATGTTGTGTTTAATGGCATTTTCGACCAGTAGTTGAAGCGAGAGAGGTGGAATCAACCGGGTTTCGAGTGCAGGATCGATGTCATAGATAATTTCGAGGGCTGCCCCCATTCGTTGTGCATGAAGTCCGGTGTACGACCGTATAAATTCGAGCTCTTCGGCCAATCTTACGGTTGTCCGGTCACGGTTCTGCAGCACGTAGCGGTAGGTATCGGTAAAATTCTGGGTAAAATCGACCGCTGCTGCCTGATCATAGCTGATCATCGATTTCAAAACACTGAGGTTGTTGAACAGGAAGTGTGGATTTAACTGATCCTGAAGGGCATTGTAATCGTTTTTCATCTGCAGTTGCCTGAGGTCGTCTACTTCGCGCTGGGTGGCGATCCATTTGGCAACAAACCTCAGGCTGAGGGAAACCACAATCAGGCTGAAAACAAACACAAGCCCAAATGCGAACATCAGCCATGTAACCGGTTGGTGCAAGACTTCAACGTTGTTCAGGTTTGCTTCGAAATAGGTAAGCGCCAGAAATCCAATAACCAGACTAACGATAATATGTAGCAATACCCTTAGTTTAATCCTCGACGGGATGGGCATGTATCGCTCAAATACATTATCGAGCATAACGTTAATTTCAGAAAGGATATTGAAAACGATAATCACCTGGATATATTGGTTTAACGGAATAGCTACGCCCTCACTGGTGGCCAGATAATCGGCAAACAGCATAAAAGCCAGTGCAACCGTGCTTACCATTCCAATTCTGAACAGGATATACCTGCCTTTGTACGACGATAACCGGCTGAGAAATATAAGGTCGTTGTTCATTCTTTTGTAATGTTGCACCTTATGCAAATTTAATCTATTAGCTGCATTTATTTAAGCAATCCGGTTACTTTAAACCAGGTGGTTTCTTTTATTTTGAAGTCGGTTTCCGCATCAATCCGTTCACTTCGTGCCTGTTGCCAATGGGTTTGTGCCAACAGGTACCCGGTTATGGTTTCCATGCCCACTTCGTAATTATCGCGTGCAACTTTCAGGTTTTCTTCGGCCTGTTCAACAGCGGTTGCACACATCCTGAGGCGTTCGGCGGCCAGTTGTAGGTTAAGCCGTGCCTGTTCGGTTTCGAGTTGCAACAATTGTTTGTTTCTTTCCATTTCAATTTGCGCCATTTCCCTTTCGATTTTGGCAGAATTTACTTTTTTGAGTCCTTCGCCCCAATGAAAGATGGGTATTTTTACCGAAGCAAGCACATTCAGGCTCGTATTCGAAAAATCGGTTCCGCTGATTTCGATCCCGCCGATATGGTTATAACCGGCCTGGATTCCGGCTGTGGGCAAAAAATCGGCCCTGACAAGTTTTACGGATTGTTCCTGAAGGCTAATATTTTGTTGCATCAGGCGGTATTCGGGCCTGTTTTCGACCGTATTTTTGTCTGTAAGTAATTCAATATCAGTGTTTAACGAAAGAAGTGAATCGGCTGCTGTGATTTCAGTATCGAATGGTAGCCCGGTTACACGGCACAAATCCATACGGCTGAGTTCAAGCCCGTTTTGCGCCTTTTGCAGGCTCAGCAGGGCATTGTTATATTCTACTTTCGCTTTCAGCAGGTCGTTCCGGTTGGCCATTCCCACCTCATGGGCATTCTCCGCTTTTCGTACAATTTCACTGAGCATGTCAACAGCTTTACGGGCAAGTTTAACCTTCTCCCGTACCGAAATATAAGTAAAATAGGCTTTGTCGGCTTCTTCGATGGTATTCATCTGCTGGAGGGTAAGGTATTCACTGGCCATTTCGACGCCGATCCTTGCCATTTTATTGCCGGTACTGATTTTACCTCCTGCATAAACTGGCTGTTGCATGGTAATGCCGGCCACATAGGCACCACTCAGGCTTACATTCAAAGGCAGCCAGGCATACATGTTGAATATCGGGTTACCGTCACTTCCCACAACAGGAAAGCCGGTCGAAGGGTCGATCAACAGGTTTGGCTCCAGCTCACCGGTGAGCAGATTCGGTTTTTTTGTAGGCAATATCAGTTCCATTTCAAAATCCTTGTTCTGATATATTCCCATTCCCGTAGCTGTAAACGAAGGTAACCTGTATGTCCTGGCAATAGCTTGCTGCATTTCGGCTTTTTCGAGTTGCTTACCCGCCATTTTCAGGTTCTCATTTTTATGAAGTGCCAATTCGCGGCATTGCTGTAACGAAATTATTTGCTGTCCGGTGGTACCCGACCAGATTATCATAAATATACCAAATGCAAATAAACTTATTGTTCTCATAATGGTTGTTGTGATTTGTTTT
Source organism: uncultured Prolixibacteraceae bacterium (assembly GCA_964565015.1). Taxonomy (GTDB): domain Bacteria; phylum Bacteroidota; class Bacteroidia; order Bacteroidales; family Prolixibacteraceae; genus UBA1413. The sequence continues at coordinate 3,690 of CAZMDP010000164.1, forward strand.
CTTCGATCTCAACGGGTTTTACACGGTATAAAACTGCATACAGAATGGGGACAAAAACAAGGGTAACAAGTGTCCCGACCAGCAATCCGCTGATAATGGCCACCGCCATACTCGCATACATTGGGTCGTTTACCAGAGGAACCATTCCGAATATGGTGGTAAACGATGCCAGCAATACAGGCCGGGTTCGCGAAATGGTGGCATTTATCAGAGCATGGAATTTTTCGGCCCCCGAAGCGATGAGTGTTTCGGTTTCGTCAATCAGTACAATAGCGTTTTTTACAATCATCCCCATCAGGCCGAATGAACCTATAATGGCCATAAATGTGAAAGGCTGACCTGCCAGGATCATTCCGGGTACGATACCAATGAATGCCATTGGAATGCAGCTAAGCACAATGATTGGTTTTCTGAAATCGTTGAAGAGCAGGATAAGGGTGAGAATGATTAACATGATCGACACGGGAAGGTACCTGAAGATATTATTCAATGCTTCGCCCTGAAGTTCGTGTTCGCCCACCCATTTTACACTGTAGCCGTCGGGCAGGTTGATAGCTGCAATATCCTTCAGCATGGTTTTACGCACCAAAGCCGGAGAATAGCCATCCAATGGTTCGCATTGCACCTGAATGGCCCTTTGTCCGTTTACCCTTCGTACCACCTGTTCCTGCCAACTGATGTCTAATCCGCTGGTAATGCCGCTTAAAGGTACAGGCCTGATTACTTCTTTCTTTATATCGTCGATGGTTTCGATTCCATACATCAGATTCTTAAAAGATTTTTCGTTTATGGCCGAAAGATTGGGCATTATGCTCCAGACCGGGATATCTTCAAGGTTTTGCAACCGCTTCCCCTCATTGTCCCTTATTTTCAAAATAATGTCCACTCGGGTCTGGCCCTCGTAATATTCGCCAATGGGTAGTCCATCGGTAGCAGCAAGCAGAGCGTTGCCCGCATCCGAACGGGTAATTCCGGCCCGAACAGCTGCCTGCTGTATATACCCGGCATCGAGCGCCGGCCCCATTGGTTCCCAGTCATCTTCAATGGTAAAAGGATCGACGTAGGGGTTATTCCTGAAAATTTCCTGTGCCTGATGGCTCAATTGTTTCAAAACCGCCGGATCGGGCCCCGTAAATTCAACCTCAACCGTATGCGATGCCTTTATCGAAAGATTGTACTTGCGGATGCGGGATGTAGCATCCGGAAAACTGTCGTGAATGTAATCGTTGATTACCCCTTTCATACGCGACATGGTATCGTAATCCTCAAAATCCACAATCAGTTCGCCATAATTATCGGCTGCTTCGCCCATTGGCCGCACCAGGCAATAACGGGTCGGTGTCTGGCCATGGCTCGATACCACCTGTTTTACCTCTTTCATCGACAACAGGTGCGCTGTAATCTGCTGCAGGTCGTCATTCAGTTTCTGAGGAGCAGTTCCGGCAGGGAGCTTATACTCGATATAAACCTGATTGTAATTGAAATCGGGGAAGAATGTTTTTTTGATGTTTTGGAAATGTAAGGCGGCTAAGGCCAATAACAACAAAGATACCACCAGAGTAGCTGTTTTATAATGAAGAAGCGATTCCAGCATCTTTCTGAATCTACGGTATCCCCAACTACTGAAAAGTTCGCTGTTTTCGGTCTTATTCTTACTAATGAGCAACTTCGAAGCAAACAGGGGTACCTGTGTCATGGCCAATGCCCAGCTTATGAATAATGAAATACAAAGTACCACAAAAAGATCGCGGGCATAGGTTCCGGCAGCGTCT
>CAZMDP010000165.1:0-2112 GCA_964565015.1 uncultured Prolixibacteraceae bacterium
CCCCAGATAAATCAGCGCCCTGACGGCATACTTACATGTATTCGATAACATAGCTCTATTGTTTTGATTTCCATTGTTTACTAAACGACCGCTCGGCCACTTGAGGCATCGACTTTCGGGGGCCGAGAACATTTTTCGCCAATAAAAGCGCTGCATTTTTCATCTTTCCACTAACCGCATCCAGCCGTTTCCGCTTTGAAAAAGTATATGCAAATGCCTTCATCCCGTTGTTCCATAAAAAATCGCCCCTGTTTTCAACGGCATCGCGCCGGTTTAGGAGCAACTGATTGTGTAACGGTATTTTTACCGGACAGGTTTCAGTGCATTTGCCACAAACGGTACAGGCAAAGCTCAGGTGGTTGTATTCTTTTTCTCCTTTGTAAAAAGGGGTAATCACCGACCCGATGGGGCCGCTGTAAGTTGCATTGTAGGTATACCCGCCCACATTTTTGTATATGGGGCACACGTTCAGGCAGGCCCCGCAGCGGATGCATTTCAGCGCTTCGTAACGGTCGTCGGACTGATACAAATTGGTTCGCCCGTTATCCAGCAGAAGGATAAACATTTTTTCGGGGCCGTCGGTTTCATTTTTCTTTCGGGGGCCGGTAACCAGTGAGTTGTAGGCCGATATTTGTTGCCCGGTGCCGCGGGTTGCCAGCAGGGGCCAAAGCAGGCCCAAATCGTTCATCGAAGGAATTATTTTTTCGATGCCGGCAATTACAATGTGTATTTTCGGAAACGAAACGGTCATCAGCCCGTTGCCTTCATTTTCGGTCAGCCCGATGCCGCCGACATCGGCCACCAAAAAATTGGCGCCGGTCACCCCCACGTCAGCCGTGCGAAATTTCTGTCTCAGTTTTTTCCTGACATACGCAGTTAAAAATTGAGGATCGCTCCCCGGTGGCGTATTAAATTTTTCATGAAATAAATCGGCAACATCGTGCCGCGATTTGTGCATGGCCGGGGTCAGGATGTGATAGGGTTTTTCACCGGCCAGTTGCACGATGTATTCGCCCAGATCGGTTTCCAGCGTTTCTACCCCGATTTTTTCAATTTGCTCGTTAAAATCAATTTCTTCGGTGGTCATCGATTTGCTTTTTACCAGAAGCGATGCCTGGTTTTCAAGCAAAATAGTTTTTACCGATTCGATGGCTTCCGTTGCATTGCGGCACCAGATGACCTGCGCCCCGTTGCGGGTACTGTTTTTTTCAAATTCCAGAAGATATTCATGCAAATGGTTGATGGCCGTGCCTTTGATCCATGAGGCGCGTTCGCGGGCCAATTCCAGATTGGAATACCGCTGTACCCCTTTTTCGACCGCTGCATCGTATTTCGAAATATTGAAACGGATGGTGTTCCGGTGTTTCAGGTCGGCAACAATTTTTTCGGAATCGCGGATGAATATGTTCTTTGTTTCGGTCATTTATTGCTGAACCGGGATTTTTTGTATGCGGCGTAAATGGCGGCCCCCTTCAAATTCGGTCGATAAAAATACGTTTACAATTTCGCGGGCTTCGTCGTCGGTAATGTAACGGGCCGGAAGGGCGCAAACATTGGCATCGTTGTGTGCACGGGCCAAACCAGCTATTTCGGGTATCCAGCAAATGGCCGAACGTATTTTCTGGTGCTTGTTGGCGGTAATGTTAATGCCGTTACCGCTCCCGCAGAAAGTGATCCCAAAGCGGTATTCGCCGTCGCTTATTGCTTTTGCCATGGGGTGTACCCAGTCGGGGTAGTCGGAACTTTCGGCAGAATAGGCGCCAAAATCTTTCACTTCGTATCCCAGCTCTTTCAGGTATTCAATAATGTTTTGTTTGCGTTCAAAACCGGCATGGTCACATGCCAGCGCTATTTTTATCCGTTCCATCCTATTGGTATTTAATCAGTGCAAAAATAATACTTAAAAGTATTTAATCTGAAGATTGCCCTTTTATTGTGGACATTGAAAAAATATCCGGATTAAATGCAAACGGTTTTCGCTTGCATCGAACCCGGATCGGTATGAAAATAAGGTTGGTACAATATTAGTCGATCGAACCCAGCAAGGCATCGCGTTCTTTCAGAAATTCTGAAAGCCTTTCAATCGGGTCGCGTGTGATGGCAATCCGTCCG
>CAZMDP010000165.1:2122-5413 GCA_964565015.1 uncultured Prolixibacteraceae bacterium
AGCGGACAAATTGAAGCACACCGAACTGGTTCAGCTCTTCAAACAAAGCCTGGGTTTCTTCTTTGTGCCCGGCTTTCTCGATTACCGTGTATTCGCGGGTGATTTCCATGATACGGGCGCCGGCTTTACGTACCATTTTTTCTATCTGGTCGCTTTCGTAGAGTGCATCGGTCGATACTTTGTACAAGGCAATTTCCTCGTAAATCATTTCCTCGTTGGTGTTGTAAAATGCTTTCAGCACGTCAACAATTTTATCCAACTGGCCCACCAGTTTGCGCACTTTATCTTCCGTTTCGTTTACAACAATAATGAACTTTGAAATTCCCGGAATGGCCGATGCTGAAACGGTCAGGCTTTCGATATTGATTTTCCGCCGGGTAAAGTTAATGGTGATCCGGTTGAGCAAACCGATATGGTTTTCCGAGAATATGGTAATATTAAATTCCTGTTTCATTTTTTCAATATTAAAGGTTAAGCCTCAAGTATAACATCGGAAACCGAAGCGCCAGCAGGTACCATCGGGAACACGTTGTCTTCTTTTTCAACCACCACTTCGAGCAGGTAGGGACCGTCGTGGGCGATCATTTTCTGAATACCGGCTTCCAGGTCTTCGCGTTTGGTTACTTTATGTGCCGCCATTCCAAACCCGTTGGTAATCATTATAAAATCGGGGTTCTGCAGTTCGGTGAACGAATAGCGTTTTTCAAAGAACAGCTGTTGCCACTGGCGCACCATTCCGAGGAAATTATTATTCAGCAAAACGATTTTTACAGGAAGCTTGTTTTGTACAATGGTTCCCAGTTCCTGAAGGGTCATCTGGAAACCTCCGTCGCCGACAAATACCACCACGGTACGGTTTTTTGCCCCAAACTGTGCGCCCAGCGAAGCTGGTATCCCGTATCCCATTGTTCCAAGCCCTCCGGAGGTAACACAACTTTTCGAATGCTTAAACTTGAAATAGCGGGCGGCAACCATCTGGTGCTGTCCGACATCGGTTACCAGAATTGCTTCGTGGTTGGTTTTTTCAGAAACCATTCGCACCGTTTCGCCCATGGTCAAACCCGATTTGCCGGGTTGCAGGTCTTTATCGATTACTTTCTCCTGTTCAATTTTATCGCAATCGCGGAATTCCTGTACCCAGGCTGCGTGGTTGGTGGCTTTTACATTGCTGGTGAGCATGGGCAACGATTTTTTAGCGCTGCCTAAAACCGCAACATCTGTTTTTACAATTTTGCCAATTTCTGCCGGGTCGATTTCCAGGTGAATGATTTTTGCATTTTTCGCATACGTGCTGACCTTGCTGGTAACACGGTCGTCGAAACGCATGCCGACAGCAATAATCAAATCGGCTTCGTTGGTTTTGATGTTCGGGCCGTAATTCCCGTGCATCCCCAACATGCCCACATTCAACGGATGGTCGGACGGGAGCGCGGAAAGCCCCAGCAAAGTCCATGCAGCCGGAATCCCCGTTTTTTCCAGAAATGCTTTTAATTCAGCTTCGGCATTGGCAATAATAACCCCCTGGCCAAAAAGCAAAAGTGGTTTTTTTGCTGCGTCAATCAGTTCAGCGGCTTTTTTTACACTGAAAGGATCAACCTGATGTTCCGGAATATACGAACGTATTTTTGTGCACTTTTTATATTCAAACTCGATTTCCTGAAACTGGGCATCTTTGGCAATGTCGAGCAGCACCGGGCCGGGCCGGCCAGTTGTTGCAATGTAGAATGCTTTGGCAATGGCTTCCGGTATTTCTTCGGCATCGGTAATCTGGTAATTCCATTTGGTGACCGGCATGGAAATGCCTACCACATCTGATTCCTGAAAAGCGTCGGTGCCCAGCAATGGTGAAGCCACCTGGCCGGTGATGCAAACCAGCGGAATGGAATCGATCATGGCATCGGCAATGCCGGTGATCAGGTTGGTAGCGCCCGGCCCCGAAGTGGCAAAGCAAACGCCGGCGCGGCCAGTTACTTTGGCGTAGCCTTCGGCGGCGTGAACAGCCCCCTGCTCATGTCGGGTCAATATGTGGGTCACTTTCTTGTCGTAATCGTACAGGGCATCGTAAATGGGCATAATCGCCCCTCCGGGATACCCGAAAATGGTGTCAACGCCTTCTTCCAGTAAGGAAAGAATAACGGCTTCTGATCCGGTTACTTTTTTTGTCGCCATATTTTTTTGTTTTTATAATTATCTATTTAGTCAATCATTCGAACGGCGCCCATGTCGGCTGACGATACAAGGCTTGCATACGCTTTCAGCGCCTTGCTGATGTTACGGTTACGGCCTGTTGGCTGGTAGGAATTTTCCCCTTTGGCAGCTTCGTCTGCTTTTCGTTTTGCCATTTCCTCATCGCTGATGCGCAGGTTGATGCTGCGCTCGGGAATGTTGATGTCGATGATGTCGCCGTCTTGCACCAATGCAATCTCTCCACCAGCTGCTGCTTCCGGAGAGACATGCCCGATGGACAACCCCGAAGTGCCCCCGGAGAATCGTCCATCGGTAACCAATGCGCAATATTTATCTAATTTCATCGATTTCAAATAAGAAGTCGGGTACAGCATTTCCTGCATTCCCGGCCCGCCTTTCGGCCCTTCGTAACGGATGATCACCACATCGCCTTTCTGTACTTTATCGCCCAAAATGCCGTTGCAGGCTTCTTCCTGAGAGAAGAATACTTTGGCTGTTCCTGAAAATTTCAGGATGGAAGCGTCGACGCCTGCCGTTTTTACAATGCAGCCTGCTGTGGCAATATTACCGAACAGAACAGCCAGTCCGCCGTCTTTATTGTAAGCATGTTCCACGCTGCGGATGCAACCTTTTTCGCGGTCGGTGTCTAATTCTTTGTAACTGTTTTTCTGCGAGCCCATTACTAAGTTACGTCCACCTCCCGGCGCCGATTTATATCTTTTAAAAGCTTCTTCTATCGCCGTTGGGCGGGTGATGTCGTATTTTGCAATGGCTTCAGCCAATGTCAGTCCATCCATTCGTGTTACCGATGTGTTGAGCAAACCGGCTTTCTCAAGTTCTCCGAGAATGCCAATTATTCCGCCGGCGCGATTTACATCCTGTAGATGATAGGACGAGCTGGGTGCCACTTTGCAAATATTTGGGGTGATGCGCGATAACTGGTCAATGTCTTTCATGGTAAAATCGACACCGGCTTCGTGGGCGATGGCCAACAGGTGTAACACAGTGTTCGACGATCCGCCCATGGCAATATCCAGTTTCATGGCATTCAGGAACGATTCGCGCGAAGCCACATTGCGGGGCAACACTTTTTCGTTTCCGTCC
>CAZMDP010000166.1:0-5404 GCA_964565015.1 uncultured Prolixibacteraceae bacterium
CAAATTCACCTTTTCGGACACCTTCAATCAGTATCCTTTTGATCAGCCTGATCTCATCCTGTTCGTAACGGTGCTTCACATCGTTGATAAAGCTGATGGCTGTAACATCGTTTTCGAGCGCGTTGTAAAAATTGGCCAGGTTGCGGAAGGTGGTAATTTTGGTGAGCATATAGTCGCGGAGCTTGTCCACCGGTTCGGTATTGCGGTTGATCACCCTGTCGAGTTCTTTGGCCAGCAGGTCAACCTCTTTCATGATTACTGCCTGAAACAGGTCTTCTTTGCTTTTAAAATAATAATAGAGCGAACTTTTACCTTTCCTGACCGCATTGGCGATATCATCGAGGGTGGTTTTTTTGTAACCGTACTTGCTGAATATATCCTGTGCTAACTTGAGAATGTTTTCCCTGTTGGAGTCTCTTTTTGTACCCGGTTCAATTGCTCTTTCCATTTGCTGCCTCTGTTAAGTTTGATAAATCGCAATACAAATATAATTGAAAATTTTAATTTTTGCGACGAGAACCATTAAGCTCCTTTTTTTCAGCCAGTAAAAAATCGAGCTGTTTCCGTTCGAGGTTTGTCCTCCATATTTTTACGCTGACCTCGTCGCCAAGCTGGAAAATGCGGTTGGTATGCCGGCCTTTTATCAGGAAATTGTTTTCATCGAAAATATAGAAATCGTCGTCGATTTCAGAAATGGGTATCATACCTTCGATTTTGTTTTCCAGCTCCACAAAAAGCCCGAATTCGGTTACCCCCGATATGACGCCTTTGTAGATTTCGCCGATATGGTCCTGCATAAATTCTACCTGCTTATATTTTACCGAAGAACGTTCGGCATTGGCAGCGCGGGTTTCCATATCGGACGAGTGGCGGCACATTTCTTCGAATTTTACGCTATCGACCGACCGGCCCCCTTCGAGGTATTTTTCGAGCAACCGGTGCACCATCACATCGGGATACCGACGTATGGGCGAAGTAAAATGCGTATAATGTTCGAAGGCAAGCCCGTAATGCCCGATATTCCGGGTCGAATAGGCTGCTTTAGCCATGGCCCTGATGGCCAGCATTTCAACAATATTCTGCTCCTTGCGGCCTTTTATTTTTTCGAGCAGGTTGTTCATCGAAACGGCTATTGCCCGTGGGGTAACCAGTTGTATGCCCAGTCCGAATTTGTTGATAAAGTTATTGAAGTTTTCAAGTTTTTCAGGGTCAGGACGGTCGTGGACACGGTAAACAAAAGTTTTAGGTGCCTGCTTCCCTTTGGTTTTCCCGATAAACTCAGCAACCCGCCTGTTTGCCAGCAGCATAAACTCTTCGATCAGCTTGTTGGCTTCTTTCGATTCTTTGAAGTAAACCGACAAGGGTTTCCCTTTTTCATCAATCTCAAATTTGATTTCGACCCTGTCAAACGCAATCGAGCCCTCCTTAAAGCGCTTTTCGCGGAGTTTGACGGCAAGGCTGTTCAGGGTAAGCACTTCATCGGCCAGGTCACCGGTTCCGGTTTCGATGATTTGCTGCGCTTCTTCGTAAGCAAACCGACGGTTGGAGTTGATGATGGTTTTTCCGAACCATTCATGCAAAACATCGCCGTTGTCGTTCATTTCGAAAACTGCCGAAAAACAGAGCTTATCCTCATTGGGCCTGAGCGAACAAACACCGTTCGACAATTTTTCGGGGAGCATGGGCACCACACGGTCAACCAGGTAAACCGAAGTAGCGCGGTTATATGCCTCCTCGTCGAGCACCGATCCGGGCTTGATATAATGCGTAACATCGGCAATATGAACGCCTACTTCCCAGTTGCCATTCCCGAGTTTTTGCAGCGACAGGGCATCGTCGAAATCCTTTGCATCGGCAGGGTCGATGGTAAAGGTGGTTACATTCCGGAAATCGCGCCGAAGTTTGATTTCAGAAGCCGGAATTTCATCGGGGATCTTGTCGGCTGCCCGCTCAACCTTATCGGGGAATTTCCAGGGAAGCTCATATTCGGCAAGGATGGCATGCATTTCGGTATCGTGATGGCCTTTATCGCCCAGTACCTCAATAATCTGCCCTACCGGGTTCCTGGCATTGGCAGGCCATTCGGTAATTTCGGCAATAGCTTTCTGCCCGTTTTCGGCGCCCTTAAGCGAATCGGCCGGAATAAAAATATCGAAGGTTGTTTTGGTCGATGGGATAAGAAAAGCAAAGTTGTTGACGCGTTCAATTGTTCCGACAAACTGTTTCTTAGCCCTTTCCAGGACTTCAACAATCTCGCCCTCAAGATCATGGCCTTTCCGGCGGGCAAATAGGTGAACCTTCACCTTGTCGCCGGTCATGGCATGCATCATGTTGCGTGTTGCAATGTAAACAGGGGTGTCCACTTCGTCGCTCCGCACATACGAATAACCTTTCGACTGCACATCGAGTATCCCGACCACAGTTCCGCCCCTGCTTTTCAGCCTGTATTTTCCGTGTCCCTGTCGGTCGAGGTATCCATTGTCGTAAAGTTCTTCCAGCGAAACATTTACCAGTTTCCTCGATTCATCGTCCTTAATCCCAAGCCACGAGGATACCTGCTTGTAATTGAATGTTTTGGCCGGTTCTTCGTACATGAGGGAGAGAATAACCTTTTTCAGGTTTTTTTTATCGTAGGTGGCCATTTTTTTGGCCTTCTTTTTCTTGCTGCTGCGTGTCATTATTTTCAATTTTGGCTGAAAGTTACAAAACCATTGTCTGAAATAAAAATTTTATACAGTTAAGTTTTTGTGAACCGAAAATCATAACTGTTATACACCCCATTCAAACCGATTAACATATTCTTTTTCAACATTTCGCCAGATTTCATGCGCATTACGGGTTTTTGCCATATAATCATAGGCCTTGTCGGTCATCCACCCGGTAGCTGCACCATAGATAAAATAAAGATTTCTGAATTCCCGGAATCCAATTCCGGTTTGTTTTGCCAGGTCGTAGGCCGTTTCCATAAGGTCTTCTACCGGCTGTTCAGCCTTGTTTTGGTCTGTGCTTAAAAGATTTATCCCTGCAAAGATTTTGGGTTTTTTTGATCTGAAAATATTTGTTTTTTCCAGAGGGGCCGTAATTAACTGCAGGTTGTTAAGTGAAATACCAAATTCAGAATGCAATAAACCGATAATGCTGTCAATATCTGTTTCGGGGACTGTAAGTATGGCCAGTTTGTCATTGTCGTCGTAAAAAACGAATTCCCTGTTTTTTGAATCAAGTTTCATGGCAAAATCGGGCCACGGAAGGTTTCCTGAATAGAAGAGATTTACATTTTCCTGTTTGCAGGTCAGATATTGTGTAGTTTCAAACCGGATAAGGTTGCCCGTTATAATGTCTGTAAGCAAAAAATATTTTCCGCTTTTGTTAATGGGAGCGTAATTCAATACCATGCTTCCGCGGGCAAAGATTTCTTTGAGGAGTTCTGTTTTCAGCCGTTCTGCATTTACCTTGTAACCTTCGGCCAGCCATGCTTTACCCTCCGTTAGTTTACTATTTTGCAATAAGGGAACCTCCAACAGGTTTACCCTGGCCGCACGCTTCTGATAGTTATTATCCATCAGCAGATCAGCCAGATTAATCAACAGTTTTGAAGGTGTCTTACCCGGATAAAGAATTTTTAATGGCCTGATTAGGTGAGGGGCCAGTTTTCTCCATTCACGTAAACGCCTGTGAAAGAAAATTTTGCCGGGAAGGTCGGCAAACGAATCAGGTAAAAACGATAATACCTGCCAGGAATAATTCCTGGTAATATCGTTTTCGAAGGTTAGTAAGACTTTTTTGCCGGATAATACCTTCCCAAAAGTGGTAATTGTTTCATTTAGTCCCGGATTTTGAATGGCCAGGTCGAAATGAGAACCATGTATTGTTTTAATAATATCATCCCTTACAGTTTCTTTCATAAGGCTGCAAAAATGGCAATTTAGGTTAATTAACAACACATACCCCTCATAAATTGAAGTAATTTGTATGTTTGTAACCTGAATTTTTTCCGCGATTTTATTGGGAAATGATAAATTTTGACAGACATAAAACCGAAAATAGCCTTCTTTTAGCGGTGGTTGCCCTCTTTGTAGCCCTTGCTTTTTATACTTCGTGTGCCAATCAGGGTATGCCCACCGGGGGGCCGAAAGATTCGCTGCCCCCCATACTGATCCAGGCGGTGCCACCCATGCGTGGGACAAATTTCACCGGGAATGAGGTTAGGCTTACATTCAACGAGTTTATAATTGCTGATGGGATTTCTGAAGAACTGGTTATTTCGCCGCCCCTGCAGAAAAGGCCAACCATACGTACCCGCTCACGGACACTGATTGTGGGATTCAACGAAGATTTGAAAAGCGACGTAACCTATTCGCTCGATTTTAAAAATTCGGTGGTCGACAACAACGAACGCAACCCATACAACAACCTCCGTATGATATTCAGTACCGGAGATGCCCTGGATACCCTAAGGGTGGCCGGGGTGGTAAAAAACGGGTTCAACCTCGAACCGCAGGAAAAAATGGTGGTCATGCTCCACAGCAACCTGCACGATAGCTCTGTGGTGAAAAACATACCGGATTATATAGCCCGCACCGATACCCGTGGGTTATACCTGTTCGACAATGTAAAGGCAGGAAGCTACCGTTTATATGCACTCAACGACGGTAACCGCGACCTTAAATACAACCCGGGTGCCGAAGAGATTGCTTTTTCCGACAGCATTATTATCCCTTTTGCTGAGTTCAGGGCCGAACCCGATACCCTCGTTTCGGGCGCCGATTCACTCCTTATTGTTGGCAATACCTATTTTTTCCCCGAACCTGTTTATCTGCGATTGTTTACCGAAAAATTTTTCGAACAATATATCGAAAAAGCAACCCGCGAAACAAGGTTCCGCACGGTAATCGTATTTAACGAACCGGTTTCCGACACACTGGGGATCAGGTTGTTGCACCGCGAAAAGCAGGACTGGTATATAACCGAACACAACGCCAGGTTCGACACCATTACCCTGTGGGTTTCCGATACCCTGGTGGCTGCTATGGATACCCTCAGGTTTGAAGTGGCTTTCACCCAGCTCGATTCTTTAAACCAAAAATACCTGGCGCGCGATACCCTTTCGCTTGTCTTTACCGACCGTGTAAGACAGGAAACCCGGCGCCGGGGGCGCGACGACGATGATGATGAAAAACCCGAAATTGTACAATTTACCTTTTCTGATAATGTAAAAACTTCGGGTTTCGACCTGAACGTACCTGTCCTCATTACCTCCCCCGAACCAATCCATACGTTCAATACCGATGCCATCAGGCTTTTCAGCGCCGAAGACCTTACCGAGACTCCTTTACCGGCCAGAATATTGCGCGACACAATACTCTGGCGAACCTGGAGGATCGAATATCCCTGGGACCCCAAT
>CAZMDP010000167.1:0-3880 GCA_964565015.1 uncultured Prolixibacteraceae bacterium
GGGGGCATACCACTAAGGAATCGGTTGATATGTTACATCCTTCTTATGGATCAGGGCCTTTCCCCGATAATCCCGAATCTTATGGTAGCGGATTTTATTCCCGCGAAGATTATAAAGAAATACTTCGTTATGCCAATCAAAGGCATATTACGGTTATTCCAACCGTAAACCTGCCTGGCCATTCGCGTGCTGCCATCAGGGCAATGGAAGCCCGTTACCAGCGGTTTATGAAAGAAGGGAACGAGGAAAAGGCAAACGAGTTCCGCCTCATTGATCCTGACGACCAGTCGAAATACAACTCTGCCCAATCGTATAACGATAACATTGTTTGCGTTGCCCGCGAATCGGTTTATAAGTTCTACGAAACTGTAATCGATGCAATTATAAAACTACACGACGAAGCTGGTGTTCCCCTGAAATATTTCCATACCGGAGGAGATGAAGTTCCCGAAGGGGCATGGGCCGGCTCGCCAATGTGTCAGGAATTAATAAAGACATTACCCGAAATCTCTGATTTCAAAAACCTTCAGGCCTATTTCTTCAGGAGAGCAGTCGATATTTTGCAACGTAAAGGAATTAAGATTGGGGGCTGGGAAGAAGTTGCTCTCCTGAAAACCGAAAGCGGGGGTTATATACCCAATCCCGAATTTGTTGGGAAAAATGTAATTCCATGGGCATGGAACAACATGGGGCAATGGGCCGACCTGAGCTATAGATTTGCCAATGCAGGCTATCCGGTTATTATGTGCGATGTATCGAATTTTTACTTTGATTGCGCTTATAACAAAGACCCATACGAGCCTGGCCATTATTGGGCCGGATTTGTTGATACGCGAAATGCCTGGCAGTTTGCACCCTATAACTCATTTATAACCAATTTACATACTTCAATGGGGCGTAAAATTGATCCCGACGTTGAGTTCGCCAATCGCGAAAGGCTTAAACCCGGTGCGGCAAATAACATTGTTGGGCTGCAAGCCCAGCTTTGGGCCGAAACCATCAAAGGTCCGAAGATGCTCGAGTATTATGCCTTGCCAAAACTAATCGGGTTTGCCGAAACAGCATGGGCCAAAGCAAGAAGTTGGGAAAATCAATCGAATCCTGCAATCCGTTACAGGCAAATGGACGAAGGATGGAATATTTTTGCCAATGCTTTGGCAAAAAGGGAACTACCCCGACTGGCAGGTATTTTTGGCGGGTTTAATTACCGTATCCCACAACCCGGAGCGGTTGTTGAAAATGGAACGTTAAAGGCAAATGTGGAATACCCGGGGCTGATTATCCGATATACTACCGATGGCAGTGAGCCCGATAGAAATTCGATGAAATACGATGGGCCTGTCAATGTTTCGGGCGAAGTTCTCCTGAAAGCATTCGATCCTGCCGGAAGGTCAAGCCGGTCTATAAAGGTCAAGTAAGGGGATTTATCGTTTGTTTTTAAAAAAATCTTTCATTAAGGAACTACACTCTATCTCGAGTATGCCCTCAACGACTTCCGTTTTTGGATGGAGCGCGTTGGGAGCATATTTTTTAAAGCCGCGTTTTTCGTCGGATGCCCCATAAACCAGTTTGCCCACCTGTGCCCACGAAAGGGCACCGGCGCACATTACGCATGGTTCCACTGTAACATAAATGGTACATTCGTTCAGATACTTACCGCCTAAAAGATTTGCTGCTGCAGTTATAGCCTGCATTTCGGCGTGTGCCGTTACATCGTTGAGCAACTCCGTAAGGTTATGCGATCGGGCAATTATCCTTCCGGCACACACCACCACCGCACCTATCGGTACTTCACCTTTTAATCGGGCGCTTTCAGCTTCCTGCAGGGCTTTTCGCATGTAATATTCATCACCGAACGGTTCTATCATAATCTGCTTGTCATTAATATTTCCGGGTTGAAATTGCTAAATTCTTGTTATTTTCGCAACCTATTCTTAAAAAGCATTTTATGTACAGATCAAATACATGTGGCGAGCTTCGTGCCGAACACTGCGGAATGGAGGTAACCCTTGCAGGATGGGTGCAACGTGTTCGCGACCTGGGTGCAATGACTTTTATTGATTTGCGCGACAGGTATGGGATTACCCAGTTGGTAGCCGATGAAAATTCGCCCGCTGAACTCAGAAAATATGTAAGCAATCTCGGAAGAGAATACGTTATTCAGGCCATAGGTGTTGTTCGCGAACGGGCAAGTAAAAACAAAAATATTCCAACAGGCGATATTGAGGTCGAGTTAAAATCTGTCAGAATTCTCAGCGCTTCGGTTACCCCGCCATTTACCATTCAGAACGATACTGACGGTGGCGATGACCTCCGAATGAAATACCGCTATCTCGATTTGCGGCGGCCGGCCGTACAACAAAACCTATTCTTAAGGGCAAATATGGCCCATGTAACTCGTTCATACCTTACTAAACAAGGATTTATCGAAGTAGAAACCCCGGTCCTCATTAAATCGACTCCCGAAGGAGCTCGCGATTTTGTTGTTCCCTCGCGTATGAATCCCGGCGAATTTTATGCCCTACCGCAGTCGCCGCAAATTTTCAAGCAACTTCTTATGGTGGCTGGATTCGATAAATATTTTCAGATCGTAAAATGTTTTCGCGACGAAGACCTGCGCGCCGACCGCCAGCCCGAATTTACCCAGATCGATTGCGAAATGTCGTTTGTGGAACAGGAAGATGTATTGAATACATTCGAAGGTCTTACACGGCACTTGCTTAAAGAAATTAAGGGTATTGAAACTGAAAATTTTCCACGGATGCCTTACTCAGAGGCTATGGAAAAGTATGGTTCAGATAAACCCGATATACGGTTTGATATGTTCCTGCACGATGTTACCACCCAATTAAAAGGTAATGGTTTTTCGGTTTTCGATTCATCCGAATATATTGGCGGGATATGTGTAAAAGGTTACAGTGAATATACCAGGAAGCAACTCGACGAATTGACCGAGTGGGTAAAGCGGCCGCAAATCGGCGCCAAGGGACTTGTATATATCAAACTGAACAACGATGGTACCATCCGTTCATCGGTTGATAAGTTTTACACTGCCGGTGAATTATCGGATCTGGCAAAGGTTCTCGGTGCCCAAACCGGCGATTTGATCCTGATCCTTTCAGGAAACAAAGAGCATACACAAAATGCACTGGGTTTATTGAGGCTCGAAATGGCCAACCGGCAGGGCTTACGTCCTAAGGATACTTTTAAACCTTTATGGGTAGTTGATTTTCCGCTGCTCGAATGGAACGATGAAACACAACGCTTCTTTGCCATGCACCATCCGTTTACTTCTCCCAAACCCGAAGATATCCCGTTGCTCAGCACAAATCCCGGGCAAGTCAGGGCAAATGCTTACGACCTGGTTATTAATGGTGTTGAGATTGGTGGCGGCTCGGTGAGGATTTTTGATTCGGAACTCCAGGCAACGATGTTTAAAATATTGGGGTTCACGCCCGAGCAAGCCGAAGCTCAATTTGGTTTTCTGATGAATGCCTTCAGGTATGGGGCCCCTCCGCATGCCGGCATCGCCTTTGGTTTCGATAGGTTGGTTTCTTTGTTTGCAGGTCTCGACTCCATTCGCGATGTGATTGCCTTCCCAAAGAACAATTCGGGGCGCGATGTAATGAACGATTCACCTTCGCCCATTTCGGAAGAGCAATTGAAAGAGCTCAACCTTATTATTAACCTTCCACCCAAAAGCTAAAACACCGTTTTTTCAATCATAAAAAAAGCCTCTAACGAGACTTTTTTGATTGAAATCGGTAACAGGACGCAAATTTCTAGTTTTTGACGATCAAACTGGTCCCGGTCATTTCCGATGGCACCGGCAGTTCCATCAAATCGAGCAAGGTGGGAGCAATATCAGCCAATCTACCAC
>CAZMDP010000167.1:3890-5377 GCA_964565015.1 uncultured Prolixibacteraceae bacterium
TAACCTGATTGTTAACCTTCCAACCAAAAGCTAAAATACCGATTTTTCAATCATAAAAAAAGGAAGCGCAATGGCTTCCTTTTTTTGTTCTATAATGCAAGATTAATAGTGTTCTTGTCGTTTCCGGGCTGAATAGTTGATGTGCAACGCAGCAGCTCTCCGGAGCTCTTGTTTAATATCCTGGACAATCTGCATACGTGTATATTCATCAACCTTAAGCGAAGTGATCATGAAAGGTACTTCAGCCTCGTTCCTTGCCTGACGTTCTGCGATAATATAGTCAATAATATCGGTTACCTCGGCAAACTGGTCATTAAGCTGTATACGGGGCTCAGTACCAAACGCGCGCTGATATTGCTGATGGGGTACCCCAACATAGATGTAGCTAACCAATGACTTTTTCTCGAGTTTATTTAACTCAGTTGCCGAAGGCAAGGTCTGTCGTACCATTAAGGTAACTTCCCTCATAGTGGTACTCACCATAAAGAAGAAGAGGAGCATAAATACTATATCGGGCAATGATGCAGTCGATATGGGTGGCAATTCGTTTGAGCCTTTCTTTTTAAATTTATGCATATTATTTCCCTCCTACTTTTTTAGGTTCAGCCTCGGAAATCCTTTGCGGATATATCGTACGGATAGCGTTCTGCTCTTCGCGCGACAAGCTTGCAAACGGTTTTCCAAACCTCGACCTTGCCAATTCTTCTCTTAGCTCGTTAATGGCTCCAACCAGTTCGTTCTGAACAGCGATATACATCCCGTATTGGGTGCCTAAGTCGTTTTGTAGTGAAATAACGCCTTTTGAAACTGGAACCTCCCCAAAGAACTCAACTTCGACCATTTCTTTTTCCGGAAGATCATCCCGGTCGGCTGGATTAGCCATGAATTCTTTGGCTCTTTCTTTGAGTATTAGTTCATCTACTGCTGTTTTTGACAGAGCTGTACTATAGAAATTATCCGCACCATATGCACGTTTAGCAACCTGATTCAGGTAACCAACCGCGGAGGCTGTAGCGTTTTTTGCATTTTCAATTTCAGCCTTGAATAAAAGAGCTTCAGCGTATCTGTATAGAGGTTGATCGATATCAATTCTTCTCCTGTCGGTATACGTTCCGGCAAATTTCACACACCATTCCCAGATATTCGTGCCATAATGCATACTATCGATGGTCGCTTTAGATCTCTGGTCATTGGAGTTTTCATATAAGGGATTCCATATCAATTCCGTAAACATAAAGTTATTATCCCCTCCTACGGGTACCGGATTATTATGATACTGTTTGGGGATATCACCATCTCTCCAGATAACGTTTCCATACCAGCTATTACCGGATTCATCTATTTCAAGATATATTGTAAAAATATTTTCTTTGGAGTTTGATTCATTTTTAAAGATATCTTTGAAGTTAGATTCTAAACCATAGGATGTATTTGCTAAAACAGCATTAATGCCTTCTTCAGCTTTTGCAAGAGCATCAGACTGATTT
>CAZMDP010000168.1:0-5366 GCA_964565015.1 uncultured Prolixibacteraceae bacterium
AAATCTATGAAAACCAGAAGTTGTATAAACGAAGTTATCCTCTTCTTCCTCTGCAATACCTTAATTCTGCAGGTTTCTGCAAATGTAAGGCCCTATCCGGCAGTTGAGGGATTAACTGCAAGCCGGCTTTGGTCGGTAGTTGTAAACGGCGAACAGATTTGTACCGAAAAATATGTGTCGAACCTCGATTTAGATAAGCTGCCCGATTGGTTTAATGCTCCCTACGTGCGCGAGCCCCAGGAGATGCACATTGCATCGTTTGCCGGTGAGGGCGACTTTCAGGTAACATTAACCGTTGCTGCAAACCCAGTCAATGTGCAGATAAAGCCAGTGAGCAAGGGCGTTAAGCCAAAGGTAAATGGCAACCAAATCAGTTTTACATGGCAGGGACCCGGACAATTGGTTGTTGAGGTTGATAAATTGCCCCCTCTATACCTTTTTGCCGATCCCGCAGAACGGGAAATACCTTTGGCATCCGATCCTGATGTGAAGTACTTTGGCCCGGGGGTTCACGAAGCGGGCTATATCGAGCTGAAGGACAACCAAGCGGTTTATATTGCCCCGGGTGCTGTGGTCTATGGCGGTATCAGGGCCGATGGTGCAAAGAATATCCGTGTCATCGGAAGAGGAATTCTCGATGGTGATTACCGCTTCAGGCAAATGGTAACAGTTAACAACAGCAGTAATGTGCTTTTCGAAGGCGTTACGGTCAGAAACGGACAGGGATGGACAAATACACTCGTTAATTGCCGCGATGTGGCCTATAATTTCGTCAAAGTATTTGGTTTCGGGCCCAGTTCCGATGGGATTAATCCGGCCGGTTCGCAACGGGTGAAAATTACCAATTGCTTTATGCGCTGCACCGACGATTGTGTGGCCATAAAAGCCCCCAATCCGTTGAACCCTGTAAAAGAGATTCTGGTTGAAAACTGCATGATGATCGGATTTGCATACGCCGATGGTGTAACTATCGGGTTCGAAACCAATGCCGAATATGTTAAAGATGTGGTGGTACGCAACTGCGACATTTTAATGGCACGCGGGGGTAGCCGGGTCGATGGGCACAGCGGTTTCAGCATTATATGCGATGGCCCCGCAACCGTGAGCAACATTCTGTTTGAAAACATCAGGGTTGAGCGCTCCGAAATCAAGCTTTTTGAACTTCATATTACCGACGGCACCAAATACGGCAAAGGGCCGGCAGGCCATATCAGCGATGTAACCCTCCGGAATGTGGAGTGGTACCACGAGGGGCCCATCGTTATTGTCGGGTACGATGATAACCACAAAGTTGAAAATGTTGTATTCGAAAATTGTACAGTTGCAGGGAAACCGCTTTCGGAGTCAAAGGATCAAGTATTGCAGATCAATGAATATGTTGGTTCTGTTGAAATCTATTCAAAAAGTAAATAATTGATGTAATACCTTCCATCAATAGAAATGAAGGGTGGTACCCGCATAAAAAAGAGGCAACGGCCATATTTAATGCATTATTTTTACTCCGATTCATAGAAATCATATTGGTAAGTATATGACCCGATTGCGGGATGAATGATGTTGCAAACTCAAGCCTCTGGCAAACTATTCATCATGATTTTTTATATATTTGAATAAAAATTTTGCCATGGATTCACGAATAGATAATCACACTTACAGTGTCCCAATAAAATTCGATGATATTTTGAAAATCATTCAATCATTAACCATTGAAGATAAACTACTTGTTGAGAAGGAACTTGAAAAAGAAACTTTATTGCATAGAGCAAAAAAACTCGATCGTAATATAATAAAGAATTCAATTAGTATGGACGATATAGTTTCTGAAATTGCTGCATATAGGGACGAAAACAATGAATGATAAAACTTATATTCTCGATACCAATATCTGGATCAGTTTCATTCTCAACAGACAGTTTTATATTCTTGCCCGTAAAATTATAGAACATAAGCTTGACGTGGTAACATGTCATGAATTAATAAATGAACTCGGCAATGTGCTAAAAAGAAAAAAATTTGAAAAATATATAAGTGAAAATGACATCAATGAAGCTATCGCCTTACACATAAAACTTTGTCGTTTTGTTGTGGTCGATATTCAGTTAGATGTTTTATCCGATAGGAAGGATAATTTTATTATAGCATTATATCACCAATGCCCTTCATCAATTATAGTAACTGGTGATAAACAATTACTTTCTGAATCAATAGCATTACAGGTTAATACAATAAAGTTTGAATATTTCAAGGAGTATTTACAAAACTTGAAATAATTAATCGTGATTGTAATTTCTATTCCATTTATGTTTGAATTATTACTTGAGAATGAATATAGAGTTGAAAATGTAATTACGCTCAATAAGCCGGTGTTTGAACTTTTTGGATAAGGAAAACTCATTGAAAATCAATATAATTGAAGCAAATGGGCAACCATGGACCCTGATATGAAAAATATTTACCGGTGCACAGATGGATACATTAGCATTTATCTATTTGGCATAAGGAAAGATGGCACACAATACGAATAATATGCTTTTTGTGATGGAATTTGAAAAGATGATAATTGATGATCTGGATTATGGACTGCATAAACTAAATCGGGGAATTCAAAAATAAAGTAAAATACAAAAATATCTTTTACTAATTTGCGATTAAATAAAACCGCCGTATCTTTGAATGTATAGTCATTACCTATGTTCATTCAAAACAAAATATCATGTCGAAAGTAAGCATCTATCTCAATTTTCCCCGTCAAACCGAAGAGGCCTTTACGTTTTATAGTAAAGTATTCCAATCCGAACTTTCGGAAGGTGGTTTTATGCGTTTCAGCGATATTCCCCCAACCGAAGGGATGCCACCTATCCCCGATGAAGACCTTAACCTGGTTATGCATTGTGATCTGCCCATTTTGGGCGGTTTTCATCTAATGGGCAGCGATGCCCCCGAATCGATGGGTTTTACTATCCGACAGGGCAATAATTTGTACATCAATCTGATGCCCGAAACCCGAAAAGAAACCGAAAGACTGTTTTCCGAACTGTCTGAGGGTGGAACCATTGGGCAGGAACTTCAGGATATGTTCTGGGGCGATTATTACGGAAGTTGCACCGATAAATTCGGCATACACTGGATGTTTAATTGTCCTGAAAAATTATAGTTTTTGCTCTGATAAATCACTTAATTTATGATGAATGAGCTATTCAAAAAACTGAACTACAAAGATCAGAAACAGGTTTTCGTGATCAATGCGCCGAAGTCGTTCGATGAAAACCTGAATAGTTTAGGAAACGATGTCACGGTAATGCGATCAGTTGGAAATGATGATAAGCCGGCCTTTGTGATTGCATTTGTTGTAACACAGCAGCAGCTCGATGAAACGGTTTTGAGGGTTGCGCCCCGTTTGCAGGGCGATGCCATTTTCTGGATGTGCTACCCCAAAGGATCATCAAAAAAACTGAAATCGGAAATTAACCGCGACAGGGGTTGGGATATAATGGGCAAGTTTAACCTCGAAGGTGTTCGCCAGGTTTCGATAGATGAAGACTGGAGTGCATTACGGTTCAGAAAAGTTGAGTATATCAAAACTTTCTCGCGGAGCAGTAAAATGGCATTGTCCGAAGCCGGTAAATCGAGAACGTCAAAAGATGATTGAAAACATCCGGGTTTCAAACAAGATTTATTCAAACGAAACCTACTTTTCATTCTTTTGGCTTTCTACCATGTATTTTCCTCCAGCAGTTGCCAATACATGTATTTGGTTCATCACCAATTGCGTAATGTTTATCTGGACCACTGCATTTTCACAAGGATTCGGACAGTTCCGTGTTACAGGTCTGGGTAACCGTTCGCAAGGAGGATCATCAGCGCTTAATTCAACGTTCAGATAATGGATGGACCAATTTTTTATTGATAAACATGTCGTCATGCAGGGGCTTATTTTTATTTTGGGAGTTTCATTCAGCCCCGGTGGGCCTGGTTAATAATTGTTGGATATTATTGCCAGTACAAGGTGTCCCCTGATTTATCGGGGTTGGTAAAGGGGAAAAGAACGGGAATTGACTTATTTTTAACTATTTTTATAAGCCAAAATAAGCTGATTATGAAACGCAGTGAAATAAACCAACTTATTCAGCAATCGAAAGATTTTTTCAGGCAAATGCAATTCAGCCTTCCACCGTGGGCATTCTGGAAACCTGCCGATTGGAAAGGAAAATACGAAACCTGTTCCGAAATAGTGGATAACTCGTTGGGATGGGACCTTACCGATTTTGGTTGCGGTGATTTTAAAAACCGGGGTTTGATATTGTTTACCATCCGCAACGGAAAGCCCGGTAAGGATAAAAAGCCCTACGCCGAGAAGATTATGATTGTTGACGAGATGCAGGAAACCCCTTACCACTTTCATTGGAGTAAAATGGAAGACATTATCAACCGGGGCGGCGGCAACCTAGTGATGGAATTATACGCATCGGATGCCACCGAAGAATTATCACAGAAACCTTTTATCGTTAAAACCGATGGGGTTATCAGGAGGTTGAACCCGGGAGATAAGATCATACTTACTCCTGGAGAAAGCATTTGCCTCGAACAGGGAATTTATCATCGTTTTTACGGCGAACCGGGCAAAGGAAAAGTTTTGGTAGGCGAAGTAAGTGCAGTAAACGATGATAATACCGATAACCGCTTTTATGAACCGGTTGGTCGTTTTCCCGAAATCGAGGAAGATGAAGAACCCCTTCATTTGCTGGTTTCCGACTACACTAAATATCTGTAAAAAATGGGAAGGGCAAAAATCACGGTTTCGGGCATGGGATGCGCGCTGGCCGATTATCTGTACACTGACGTGTCTTTTCATTCGCCGGCATTTCAAAGGTACGTTTCGCATATAGCAGGCGACGGTGGTTTAAGCCCCGGCAAACTCGTTTTTTCGGAGGAACTGGAAAAATTTGCCGGTAAACCATATCCCGCAATTTTACATGAAATTACAGGCGGCACAAAACCTGCTTCGTTCAATTTAGGCGGACCTGGCCTGGTACCCATGATCCATGTTGCGCAAATGCTGAATAACCCCGGTTTCGATGTCAGGTTTTACGGTATAACCGGACAGGATGATACTTCGCGGCAGATGTTTGAAATGCTTCGGCGTACACCGCTCAGTTTAAAGCATTACCAACCCTTGAGCCGCAAGCCTACGCCACATACCGATGTGCTTTCCGATCGCGGTTACGACAAAGGACATGGCGAGCGCACCTTTATCAACAGTATTGGCGCTGCATGGGATTATTTACCCGAATTGGCGGATGAAAGCTTCTTTAAATCCGATATTGTATGTTTTGGAGGAACAGCATTGGTCCCCGGAATACATGACA
>CAZMDP010000169.1:0-5363 GCA_964565015.1 uncultured Prolixibacteraceae bacterium
GGGTATCTGGTTGGTTTCCAGAAAAGTCCAGGTTACAAGGTCGGTCGAGTGCCAATATCCGCCCGATTTCGAGGCAAACAGGTAATACCGGTCTTTAAACCAGATTACGCTTGGGTCGGCGGCCTCCCGCCTTGAGGGTTCATCAAGGGCAAACCGGTAACTGAGGTCCAATGGATTGCAAAACGATTTTTGAGAGATGCTTTCATCGTGAGGCTTAGTTTTACACCCGATAATCGATATGAAAAGGATCATCAATAAAGGCAAATGTTTCATTGTTTCAAGCATTTTTGGTATTTGTATTTTATACAGCAAAAATGCAGGATTATTTTTGGTTTTCAAACAGATTTTGTGTGAACAATAATGTATTTTTATGTCCTTCACATATAATATTTGACGTTTAAACATATACTTTCGCATGATAATATATTTAGTTGGAATAAGTTGTGTTGGAAAAACCACAATTGCAAGGTTACTGGCAAAGAAAATGAACTATTCTTATTTTGATGTTGATGAAGAAATACAAAAATTTTATGAAAAACCGATTGAAAGAATACAGGATGAATGTTTTTCTATGAATGAATTTCGTGAGAAAGGAAGTGTAACGCTTGATTTTATATTTTCTTTGAATGAAAATTCAGTTGTTGCAGGCACACCTTCGGGCTTAAAATATGCATACTATCGTGTCTATAAAAAACATGCAAAAAAGAAAAAACTGATTTCAATCCACTTAATGGATAAACCAGAAAAAATTCTGAATAGACTCACCTTTTATGATAAGGATTCGAATCCTATCTATGTGGAAATGGATGAATTGAAGAAGAAAAAATATCTAAAAGCAATTAAAGCTGATTACAATTATTTTAAGGATTCATATATGCGTGCTGATATTCAGCTTGATATAAGTAACATTCAATTGAACGAAATCCCGGAATTGATTATTATGAAATTAAACGAAATATTAAATCCTACAATTAATTCTTAGAATGAATCAATCTTTGTTCGGTTTATTAAAAAAATCAGTTTGGTATCTTTCATACAATGCTTATCTAATAACCAACTTCTGATTCAAAACCTGGTTGCCCGAAGTTACCGTAACCACATATAATCCCTTTGGAATACCTGATAATGAAATGTTTAGATGTTGTTCGTTAATTCCTGTTGAATAAACCGTTTGACCGGCCAGGTTTCTGATTTCGATGGAAGACAAAACCCTGTCGGACTGAATGGTAACATAGTTTTGAGCAGGGTTGGGGTATAAAATAAAACTTTTGCTTCCGACCGACACATTAACCGAATTAACCACATCAAACGGATCGGAAAATTTTCGGGTGCTGAAAAGTTTGAATTCGCCCGGCGCCAAGGTGATCGACTGGTTTATATCAGTAACCTGCCATGTTGTTTTTCCAAAATAATCGTTCCACTCTCCAGCTGCAGGAAAAGTTATGTTGGTCGTGCGTGATGCTGTTGCAAAATTTCCGACTGCCACCACATGGTTGTTATCTTTCGAGAGGCGGTACCATTTT
This sequence comes from uncultured Prolixibacteraceae bacterium, assembly GCA_964565015.1. GTDB lineage: Bacteria > Bacteroidota > Bacteroidia > Bacteroidales > Prolixibacteraceae > UBA1413. The sequence continues at coordinate 1,524 of CAZMDP010000169.1, forward strand.
ACTTCGCCCCCTAAACTTCCCTGGTAAGCAGGAGTTGCAAATTCACCGTATTTGGTTTTCAGGTAATTGAGCCGCGACATCATTTTGTAAACATCCTTCCTGTTGGGTTGGTCAAAATAGTTCCACAATACCGGTTTAGGGGTAAGGCGGCAATCGTTGCTCACCACTGCCGGATTGGCGCAGGTATTTATGGAGTAGTCGTACCCCAGTTCGCCAAACTGCCATATCATTTTTGGCCCCGGTAAGGGTAAAAGGAAAAGTGAACTGAGTTCAACGCGATCGAGGGCAACCGGCAACTGGCGGGTATTGTAACTACCTTCCGAACGTCCTTCGCGTAAAACCCTGTAAACAACCCGCTCTTCGTCGTGGCTTTCCTTATAGGTTATGAGGTGTGGCGCATCCCATCCTCGTGCAGTGTAAAGTCCCCAGTTCAGATCGGCACTGTTTCCTTTGGCCGCTTCGGTATAGGCATGGTTCATATTGCCCCATAGCAGAATACCATAATCAGCAAGTTCTTTTTCTTCGCGGTTATCAGAAAGGTGTTCGAAAATGACCAGTGCATTTTCGTTGCGTTTCCATATTTCGTCGGCCATGCGTTTCAGGTTGAAAATACGTGGTGGATCATAAGCGCTTCCCCAATCGTTTGTCCCATAAGGGGTGTTTGAAAAACCTTTTGTAAAATCGAAGCGGAAGCCATCCACTTTATATTCTTTCATCCAGAAACTGTTTATGCTATCTATCAACGCCCGTGTATGTTCGCTGTCGTGATTAAAATCGTATCCCCACTGCGCTTCGGGGTTCTGGAAGTTGTGTTGCTGGTTGTACCAGGGGTTGTTTGCAGCCGGTCGTCCGGTAGTTCGGTCGAGGTACATGCGTGCCAAAGGGCTTTGCCCGTAACTGTGGTTGAGCACCATATCGATCACAACCGCAATCCCCCTTTTGTGTGCTTCATCGATCAGCCTTTTCAATTCATTGCGATGGCCATAATATTTATCGGGAGCAAAATAAAACGACGGGTTATATCCCCAGCTGTCGTTGCCTTCGAATTCGTTAACCGGCATAAGTTCAAGAACATTTACATTGAGTTCCTTCAGATAGTCGAGCTTGTCGATGACAGCCTGATAGGTCCTTTGTGTGGTAAAATCCCTGATCAGTAATTCATATATAACCAGTTGATCGACCGGGGGGGGAGTAAAATTGGTTACCTGCCATGGATAAGGTTGTTGTCCGGTTTCCAGAACGGATGCTACACCAACGGCCTTACCGGAAGGGTAGGGGATAAGCCCCGGATAGGAGGACGAGGGTATCCATTGGTCGGCCGGATCGGATGTTTGTTCTGTATATGGATCGGCAATCCATATTTCACTATCGATATAATACTGGAATACATAAGGTTTTCCGGGAGTAAGTCCATCTATTTCGAGCCAGAAATAATCACCGTCTTTTTTCATTTGGTGGTTATTGTCGATCTGCCAGTTGTTGAAATCGCCCACCACGAAAACAAATTCCTTGTAGGGTGCCCATAAAACCAAAGCCACTTTGGTATCCGACACATAATTTATTCCCCTTCTGTATCCGGCAGGCTTTGGTTCTGTAATGGCATCTTCTTTAACTACAAACCTTACCGAATCAGAGACTGTTTTCCCATCGGAAGATGCTTCTACCCGAAGAAGATAGTTTCCACTTTCGGAAAAAGTATAGTCGGCCGATACGGATTTGCCCGATTCCTGTTTCAACATCGTATTGTTGAGGTAAAGTTTCAGAACGGCATCTACTGTTGAAGCGGCCGATAATGCTACCCCGACACCTTTCGAAACTATGCCGTTATTGACCGGATTAATAATCCCTACAGCCAGCGAAGCTTCATAAACATCCACAAAAATATCGCCGCCTGTCGAGGTTTTTCCCTCAAAGTATTGATTTGTTCCAGGCCTGAAATCGCCGCTACGGAACACGAATGCCATTTTCAGGATTTTTTCACCTGCGGGAACCCCATAATAACTGGCTATATCGGGCGAAATCTGTAATTCATAGATATTGGCCGATATTCTCGACAATTTGTATTTCGCGGAATTATCACCCCAGGTTGGCGCATATTTCCAGTCGGAGCCACTGGTACTTTTATCGGTAATTACCCCGGTATGGGCATACACATCGCCCGTATAATCTTTTAACCCTGCCGATCCCTGAGCTGCATTGAAAATAATTTTAACCGGTTGGTTTACAATAGGTAATGCCGGTTCGGTAGTAACCTGGGCTAAAAGATTATGGTTTAAAATCAGGAAATATACTGCAACGAATATTTGTAACCGCATGGTGATCATTTTAAATTGCCGCGAAAATGAAACGCTTAAAAAAACATGACATTTCTTAAAATAAGAAAAGAGTTGTCTGATTGCTCAAACAACTCTTTCTGTATAAAGGTTTTCTAATTTTTCTTAATGGTGTAAGTATAAAGTGCACCGCTGAGATCGAGTGTGATGGTATAATTGCCTGCTGTAGGAATGGCAATATTCTTACCACCTTCTTCCAGTTTACCATCAGGGCCGTCGTCGCCATAGTTCAAGTCCCAGCTATCATTTGCGCGGAACTTTATTTCACCGGCGTTGAGGTTCAAAGTAATCTTCCACACCTTTGCTGCCACATCGTAGGTCATATTCTGGTCGCTGTCCCAACCGTTCGGGGTAGCGCTTCCGATTAACCCCCAATGCGTTTTCAGGGTCGAATAGGTTTTGGCATTAAGGTCGGCCTTAATCAGGTAATATCCGCTACCGGTGGTTACCTTGATGTTATTGCTGCCCAAGTCACCAATCTTCAATGTACCCGATTGGCCTCCCGGATCGGGGTCGCCAATGGTATTGTCCTGTTCCCATGCTGTTACTTTGGTAAACTTGAATTCAGTAGTTTCATCGGGGAACCAGAAATAACCCTGATAGCGGCCATTGTCCCTTATCGAATATACTACTGTGGTAACATCGCCCGGGTTCCATCCCTGGTAACTTCCGGGAACATATAATTTCGGATAATCTACAACCACATCATAAGTGGTAACTTTTGCGGATACCTTATCAGAAACCTGTTTGTCAACTTTTTCGCTAACCGTTGCAACCACGCGAAGTTCGATGTCGGACGTCCAGTCGCCCGGCAGACCGAAGGTCAGCAATTTGTTGTTCAGTTCTCCCACAGTTAGCCTGGCTGAAAGGTCTGTAGTGGTATAAAGTGTATAAGCATTGGCAAAATTGTTACCGGCTTTATCGACCTGCAAAGCATAAGTAATTGCCGCCTGAAAGCCAAAATCGGCAGCAGTCCATGAAAAACCGGTCAATTGCTGCGAAGCATTGTCCTCAATCAGGGTAATATTGGTGGGTGCTGTCAGCCTGGGAGCCCCAAGCAATTCCACAATCGGGTCCCTCACTTCATCTTCAACCAGACAGGAGGAGAGGAAGATACCCAGGGCCAATAGTATGAATAATTTATTTTTCATATTTCAAAATTTTAATTATCTGATTAATAACCAGGATTCTGGGTAAGATTTGGATTGGCAGCCACATCGGCGGCAGGGAGTGGGAACAGCCTGAACCGGTTGTCAACAGCCCTTCCGTCTTTAACGCCTCCTTTCCACTCCCATAAATAATCGGCGCCGGTAAACTTGTTGAACCTGATCAGGTCGGTCCTGCGGTGACATTCCCAGTACAGTTCGCGGGCGCGTTCATCGAGTATAAAGTCGAGGGTAAGCTGTGCGTCGGTAATGTTTCCTCCGTTGTCGCCATAGGCCCTCTGGCGCAATGCATTTACATACTGTAAAGCCGTTGCGCGGTTCCCGCCCGATCCGCCTCTAAG
>CAZMDP010000170.1:0-5339 GCA_964565015.1 uncultured Prolixibacteraceae bacterium
CTTTTTCGTCGAAAGCAGGCAACGAACCGCAGCCATCACTGCTCATGGTTATGTGTTCGAGCGGAACACCAGCTTCGAGAAAACCGGCTAAAGCCCTTGAAGGTTTTATCTCATACTGAGGAAAATATTGGTACGAACTGGCGGTAATATCAATATATCCTTTTTGTCCGTAAATTTTGGCTTCTTCATAAATGTGATGGTTGCGGTTGCAGTGTGTTGGCAGGAATTGTCGGAAAGAAAGTTCACTGTTTTCGACAGCCTCATAAATCGGGCGAAAAGGATTCTGGGCGTCACCCATGTGAATATTCACGATTCCGGCTTTTCCGCCCAGCATACCACCAATCCTCGAGTGCGCTGCAATTCTGATAAGTTCGGTTACTGAAGGGCATGAAGAGCGATGATCGGAGATGGCAATTTCACCTGTTCCAATAACTTCATCAATCAGGGCAATATCTTTTCCCGGGTCGCCAAACAGGGTGGGGGTTGGGACCTGGTAAGCCCCTGTATAAATCCATGCACTAATACTTTCCTGCCTCAGCGATTTGGCTTTCATCAGCAACGATTCTATATTGCGGGTGAATCCATCGGTGCCCAGGCAACCAATCACAGTGGTAACTCCAGCCTCAATCAATCTGCTAAGCTGAATTTCGGGGGTTCGCGTTGCCGGTCCTCCCTCACCTCCTGCTCCTGCTATATGCACATGCGAATCAATAAGGCCCGGAATAGCCAAAAGTCCTTTACAATCAACCAACTCAATGTTTAAACCATCTATTCTCTCGATATTATTTTCGATAGATTCAAACGTAGATCCTGCAATAAGGATATCTTTTGTACCGGAAAATTCTGGCGAATAAAGCTCACAGTTTTTGAACAATATCATTTTTCGAAATTTTGCTACCTTTTTAGTTGCCCCTAATTTAGGGAATGTGGGTGGTTTTGAACAATCGTATGCCGAAAATTATTTCCAATGAGCCAATTTGATAATTGATTATATTGATCCATGTTCTTTTTAGTTCGATTTAAATCAACGAATCATGGATTGCAGAAATCAAACTTCTGATAGTTACATATACTTGCATCGCCCGGAATTATGGTATGCCTGAATTCGCCGTTTGAACTTAAAATAAAGTCGTGGCAAAATTCAATTATTTCATTAAAATATTTTGTCATGGGCAGACTTGCCAGTTCATGTTTTCCTCCACAGGTAGTATGAAGCCAATAGTGAACATTAAATTCTTCGAGTCTTTTGGAAAGGGTATAAGCCCCATGAAGGACCAAATACCCTGGTTGCCCTTTACTGCAATAATGGTGTGGTGCCGAGGCATAAGGGACGAGGTTGTCGCAGGTACCATGAAAAAATAATGTGGGTATGGCCGAATCTTCATATATTCTGTCGGTATAGGGAATAGCACCCGCCATTGAAATAACCCCGGCATAACTGACAGGTCCCGATTCAAGGTCAAAACAATTGGGCGGAGAATAAGCAGCTAACAGGGCGGCTTCAGCTCCGGCGCTGCTTCCGGCAAGTATGATTTTGTAAGGGTCAATTCCGAAATGCTCTCTGTTTTGTATAAGGAAAAATGTGGCGTCCTGAATATCTTCCACAGCCGACTGAAATGTTTTCAATTTATCTTCAGCGGGGCAATCGCAACCAAATCCGGTAGGTTCGCCTTTTCGTGTAAGCCTGTAGCTCATAGATGCGGTTACATAACCGTGACCAGCAAGTATTTTGCAAAAATTTACAATATCATCACCGTTTCGGCTGCCTCCACTAAATCCACCACCGTGAACGTATAAAATTACAGGGCGGCTTTCTTCATTATCTTCAAACGGGGTGTAAACGTCAATCTTTAGTTGCTCCCCGTTTTTTACGATATAGGTATTGGTTTGAACATCAATCGAATCGAATAGAGTTTCGTGATATCTTATCTGTGCGGATAAAATTGAAGGTCCCCAAAAGGCAAAGAAGATAAACGATACAAAAATTAGCCTTTGTTTCATACCAATGTGCTTTTTATCGGCGCTAATATAAAAGAAAAGATGGAACCAATCCCTGATTCCATCTTTCATAGTCCCATTTTTACTTTGCATTTCTTCCCTAACAAAAGGAGGTATCTTCTTTCACTCTAACGTTTTCCGGAAGATACTTTGCATAAACAAAAACTTTACCGGAAAAAAAACCATTCTGATTTTAAATAACTTAGGTTTTTTGGTTTAACAAATATACATCCATTTTGGAAATAATTCTCCCATTTTGGGAAAAAATATAAAATTTTTTTCTTGTAAAATAGTTTTTGAAAATATTTTGAACTTTAGTAAACCTCAATTCGCCCGGTTATATCCAAAAGATTCACGATTTTCTGATTGAAATCTTCATCCTGTAAGAGTTTTTCGATATTCAGATGCATCCTGTATCGCCAGTAATGCTGTGGATTTGCAGGCTGGTTTATCCTTTCTGAATTAGGATCGGATACCCTGAATTTTTCATCAAGGGCAAATAGGTCCTGTATAGGAAATATCGCCCACATCGATGGAGAGTAAAGATGCTGAAGAATAATTTGCTCAATAATCCACGGTTCACAGTGCACTGGAGCTTGCCCCGATCTTCTCAATATCTCATTGTAAAATTTTTGTGTAATCACCGGATTTTCTTCCCACCAGCCCCTGATGGTTGATGTATCGTGTGACGAAGGTGTTGCAACGGAAAGGTAAGGGTAATTGTTTGTCTGTCCAAACTCAAAGTCTGGGTTTTTTGGCATCCTTTGTACTTCGAGACTGAGAATGCCAAGTTGGTTCATCACTTGTGGAACACATGCCGGGACCATACCCAGATCTTCACCACAAAGGAGCATACGTGTGGCATTCTTAATGGCAGGAAGCTTATTCATTGCTTTTTCGCGCCAAAATTCCTCATTGCGGCGATAAAAATAGTCAATGTAAATTTCGTTTAGTATTTGCTGGCTTTGGAAATCAAGTTCCTTGTATGAGTTGGTCTGATGCAGTCCATTTCTCGGGAAATAGCCAATCCCTATAGTACGGGGAGCTTCTAAAAAGAGGACTTCCGAAATTAACGAGAATAGCCCTTTTTTGAGTTTTTCATTTTTGTTACGCTCTTCTGTGGTTGCATCAGGCCCCGAGATAAAAAAGTTTTCCACTTTACGTTGTGTATCAAATTCGGGCCGTAAACGAAAATATCCCTTCTCTGTTTCGGAAAGAAATTCATGTTTTACGATACCGGTGTAATCTCCGAATATTTCATTCAGGAAATGTTCTCTTATGTATGGGTTACAATATCTTTCCGGAGAGAAATAAAGTCCTCTGTTTTGTAGTTCCTCTATAGAATAAGGAATGCTCGGATTAAAATATCCCATTAATCCTTCGACCTGAGACTCTGGAATTTCCCATATTCTGAAAAAACCAAGTATGTGGTCGATTCTGAAAGCATCGAAATATTTGGCCATTTGCTGGAGCCGTTTTCTCCACCATGCGTAATTGTCGCGAGCCATTTCTTCCCAATTGTATGTGGGAAAACGCCAGTTCTGCCCGATTTCAGAAAAATCGTCGGGCGGTGCACCGGCCTGGCAATCCATATTGAACAGGTTTGGATACATCCAGGCATCAACACTGTTCCTGAATATACCAATCGGAATATCTCCTTTGAGAGCGATGCCATTTTTACGGGCATATTCTGCAGCATCGAGCAATTGAAAATGGGCATGGTACTGGATAAAATAGTGTACCGCAATGTCGTCGAAATGCAGAGAACCAGGTTCTGTCAGCTGATCGATCATTTCTTCCGTCGGATGACTGAAATCACCCCATCGTTTAAAGTCGGGCGTATTGAACAAATCCCTCAGGTACGAAAATGCTGCATAAGGCTTTAACCAGTATTTATTTTCTTCAAAAAAATCCTGAAACCCAATATTGTTAAAAAATTCATTTTTTTGTTGATCGAAAATCAGTTTGAAAAAACGCGATTTCAGGGTCATTACCGCTTCATAATCTATCCTTTCGAGTGTATTAAGGTACCTACCCTGCGCTTCAATTATTTTCCCGGTTATGTCCGAATCGAGGTTGCCTATTTTTAAAAGATTGACATACAAAGGATGAAGGGCAAAAACAGAAATAGCTGCATAGGGATAAGAATCTTTCCAGGTATGCGTTGCAACGGTGTCATTTACGGGTAAAATCTGGATCAAGCGAAAACCTGTTTTACATGCCCAATCAACCATAAGTTTAAGGTCAGTAAACTCACCCACGCCAAAACCATCGTTCCGGCGTATAGAGAAAACAGGAATGGCTACACCTGCACCTTTCCATTCGTAGCGCGGATAACTAAATTTTTCACCGGTAATTTCAATTACATCCGGTGAAAAATCATCGGGCAAATAAATAACATGTTCGGCCGATTTTTCCCAGAATCTGGTTTTTCCCTTGTTATCCTTAATAAGAAATTTATAATATACCGGAAATTCAGATTTTTCGAGAACTATTTCGCCTTCCCATTCAGGGTGGTTGGGATTTGCCATAAGCAATAGCCTATCATCGTCCCAATTTCCCAATGCTTTTACATTTCCGCAAACAGCCAGTCTATCGCCAGGTTTTATACGGGAAACAAGGGGCTTGAATCTGAGCCTGGTTTGTTTTTTAGAGTTTATTTTTTTTGTTTTTTGTAATTTAAATCGACTATCGTACTTGAAAATTGCCCGTTCGAAAGCAGATGAAAACAATGCAAAATCCGGATCTGACAGACTCCTCCAATAATCAATCTGAAGTTTGATTTTGCACTTTGGGTCCGGTTCAGAAAAAATACGGTCAGGTCCCCATTCTTCAAGGATATTTTTTTGATTTTCTTCCTTCACAAAATATCTGTACTTGAATGTTTCTCCATCTTCGATATTCATCGGGAATCTCCATATCCCTTCTTCCGGATCAATCAAAGTCATTAAAGCAGCGTTTTCCTTGTTCCCATTTCCCAATAAGGGGTGAGAGCCGGTTATCATCAATTGCTGTCCGAAATAGGTCCTGTATTCTATCTGAAAATATACCTGCATTTTCATTAATTTTTGAGGCAATGAAAGTAGTAATTATTCGTGCAACATTCTTTTTCTTCAAAACAAAAAAATCCGGCAAAATTGCCGGATTTTCTTCACAAGTTCCGATTAAAAATGGTTTTAAGCTGTCGGCTTAACCGACCCGTATTTTCAATGTTAATATCTTTCGCGTACCACATATTTGGTATGTAAAAGCTTATGCGATAATTCCCCTAACGGTTGCTTCAGGAAGTCACGGTAAAGTTTCTGGACTTCCGGATTTTCGTGCGATTTTCTGATTGGCAT
>CAZMDP010000171.1:0-5320 GCA_964565015.1 uncultured Prolixibacteraceae bacterium
TCAATGGCTTTGTAATATTCTCCAATTTCCTGCGATGATTGCGCCACACGACCTAGCTTGGTCGTAGAACAAGAGGCTAATGCAATAAAAATCAGTAGTATGATAATCCAGTTGAATACTCTCATATAAATCCGAAATTCGGGAAGTAAAAGTAAATTTTATTTCCAGATTTTAAAAAGTATAAACGTTTTGAGGGATTACTTAGTATAGTGCTGAAAAAAAAGTGAAGGGCCCCGAAATAGAGCCCTTCTTCTTAGTACAAATTAACCGCTGAACTAAATGCATAATCTTACCTTATAAACAGCAATTCGCGGTATTTGGGCAATGGCCAGAGTTCGTTATCTACAACGAGTTCGAGCTTATCGATGTGGTAGCGGATGTCGGCTAAATATGGGAATACCGTTTCGTCGTATGCTTTTGCTTTTTCAATTACATCATCGATTACATTGGCTTTCTTCCTGGCTTCAATCATATCGTTAACTTTTGCTTTGATGGTCGAAACGTGTCTTCCGATTTCTTTTATCAGGTTTTTACGGCCACTTGCCATTTCTTCAAATTCAGCTTCGGTGAAAACCTCTTTCATATAACGGACATTTTCGAGCAGCATGGTTTGATATTTAACGGCAACCGGAACAATGTGGTTTATGGCAAGGTCGCCCAATACGCGTGATTCAATCTGAATTTTTTTGATAAATTTTTCATATTCAACCTCTACCCGGCCATGCAGTTCTTTATGATTAAATATTTCGAGCTGTTCGAACATTTTAACGTTTTCTTCACGCAGGTATGCCGACAAAGCCTCGGGTACATGTTTTACGTTGGATAGGCCACGACGGGCTGCTTCTTCGACCCACTCTTCGCTGTAACCATTTCCATTAAAGCGGATCGGCTTCGATTCGATAATCAACCTCTTCAGTACCTGGAAAATAGCCTCATCTTTTTTGGTGCCGCCCTCAATCAGGCTGTCAACTTCAGCTTTAAACTTATTTAACTGGTTTGCCACAACGGTATTGAGAACTATGAGTGCTGAGGCACAGTTGGCCGATGACCCTACTGCCCTGTATTCGAAGCGGTTACCGGTGAAAGCAAACGGTGAGGTACGGTTACGGTCGGTTGTATCAAGTATAATTTCGGGTATCCGTCCGATGTTCAATTTAAGTGCGGTTTTTTCATCGGGTGTCATTTTCCGGTCGGTAGTAACGGCATTCTCCATAATGTCGAGCATGCGCGAAACTTCAGTTCCGAGGAATACCGAAATTATTGAAGGAGGTGCCTCGTTTGCACCCAGACGGTGCTGGTTGGCAGCATTGTAAATACTTGCGCGGAGCAGGTCCTGGCCATCGTGCACAGCTTTCAGGGTATTGATTACAAAAGTGAGGAACTGCAGGTTGGCTTTAGGATTCTTTCCGGGCGAATAAAGATTTACGCCGGTATTGGTCGATAACGACCAGTTGTTGTGTTTCCCCGATCCGTTAATTCCTGCAAATGGCTTTTCGTGGAACAATACCCTGAACTTATGCCGACGTGCAACCTTTTGCATAATATCCATAATCAACTGGTTATGGTCGTTGGCAAGGTTCATTTCTTCGAAAATCGGAGCTACTTCAAACTGGTTGGGCGCTACTTCGTTGTGACGTGTTTTTACCGGAATGCCTAACTTATATGCTTCATTTTCAAAATCGATCATGTAGCGGTTAACGCGGGTGGGAATGGAGCTGAAATAGTGATCTTCGAGCTGTTGGTCCTTTGCAGAAGAGTGCCCCATAAGTGTCCTGCCGGTAAGCATAAGGTCGGGGCGTGCCATAAACAATGCTTCATCAATGAGGAAATATTCCTGTTCCCAACCTAAATTCGATTGTACCGAAGTAACGGTTTTATCAAAATACTGGGCAACGCCGGTTGCAGCATGGTCGATTGCTCGGATTGAGCGGAGAAGCGGGGTTTTATAGTCGAGCGCTTCGCCGGTGTAGCTGATGAAAATTGTTGGGATGGTAAGTGTGGTTTCGCTGATAAAAGCTGGTGAGGAAGGATCCCATGCGGTATAGCCTCTTGCTTCGAAAGTCTGGCGGATTCCACCACTTGGGAATGATGATGCGTCGGGTTCTTGCTGTGCAAGCAATTCTCCCCTGAATGATTCGATAACTCCGCCAAGGCTCGAGTGCTCGATAAATGCATCATGCTTTTCGGCAGTACCGTCGGTGAGCGGGTGAAACCAGTGTGTATAATGGGTTGCCCCGTTTTCGAGCGCCCAGGCTTTCATTCCTTGTGCTACCTGTTCTGCCATCTTGCGGTCGATGGGCGTTCCGGTTTCAATAGCATCGATAACTGCCTTGTAGGCCTCACGCGATAGGTATTTTTTCATTTTTGGTTTGTCAAAAACCAGAGAGCCATAATAATCTGAAGTTAAAACTTCATCACGGATGATTGGACCAGGTTGTCTGTTCAATACTTCTTCCAATGCTTTAAATCTGAATACTGCCATAACTTTTAGTTTTTAAATTTATTTTGCTTCAAATGTAATTCAAAAAAAATGATTATAGTATAATAAAATAAAGGATAAAATTAAAATATTCATGTAATATTAACATTAAATACTCAAAAAAATGGGTATATAATGAAAAAATATATTAAAAAAATCATTAAACACTATAAAATAGATGTTAATATATAAAAAAATAAAAAAATAATAAAAGATAATATAATTATAAAATAATGGGGGTATAAATTAAAAAACATTAATAAATTATATGAATTACATAAAAAAATGCAGCATATTATATGAAAATGATTTTTTATGCTTCGAGGTAAAAGTTTGCAATTATTCTGCCGAATATGCTTTAATATGTTTGGCCAGTTTGTAATTAAAGTTTTTTAACCGTTCTTTGTATTACTTGTTATCAATTAAAAATTGTCATCATGTTAAAAGCTGAAATCCACACCAATAAAGGTGTTATGAAAGTTGATTTTTTTGAAGAGGATGCTCCCGGTACCGTAGCAAATTTTGTAAAGCTAAGTCGTGCTGGTTTTTATGATGGATTAACTTTCCACAGGGTAATCCCTGATTTTGTCATACAAGGTGGTTGTCCCGACGGTACCGGTGCCGGAGGTCCGGGTTATACCATTAAATGCGAATTGACCGGTAACAACCAGTATCACGATCGGGGGGTTTTATCGATGGCTCATGCCGGAAGGAACACCGGGGGGTCGCAATTCTTTATTTGCCACAACCGTAAAAATACGGCCCACCTCGATCGCAACCATACCTGTTTTGGAAAAGTTTACGAAGGGCTGGAGGTTATTGATCAGATACGAAGGGGCGATATTATTGAAAAAATTGTCATCATTGAAACCGAGTAATCTCTTTTTGTAATAAAATTTTTGATTTTTCGGAGAATGGGTGTTGATTTAGTGATAACAGTACATTTTTAATTTAATAAAGCATCCTGCAATGAAAAAAAGAATACTTGTACTTCTACCATTCGCAATTATTGCCGGTGGATTGATTTATCTGAACACACTTGCACCCATAATTACAGGTTATGCAGCAAAAAATCTTGCATCGGGGGTATTTGTAGCTGGTCGAAGCCAGGAAAGCCTGGAAAAGGAAGACCTGAATTTTTCTTTCATAAAATTCAACATAAACAAGGTTGATTTCAATAAAAAAGAGGTAACAAGCCGCTTTCTTCTCTGGAAATCGAAAGCCATCTATATTGATGGTTTTGGCTGTACCCTTGTTCGCGATTATCCCGAAGAAGTTATCCGGGCGAGGCCACATAAGATTGTTCCTCTTCCTGAAACAGATCCCCTTAATATTCCCTGGCCGGCCGGTGATCTGGTTGCTGATACCGTTCCAACAGGGATAAATGTGGAAAAACTCAACCAGGCAATAGATAATGCCTTGAAAAACGAAATCCCTATGAAAGGAACGTTTGCAGTAGCTGTAGCATATAAAAACCAATTGGTTGCCGAACGGTACCGCAAAGGGTTTTCTGCCGATAACCTTTTTCTGAGCTGGTCAATGGCAAAAAGTTTTACAAATACATTGGTGGGTATATTGGCTTACGAAGGAAAACTCGATATAAATGAACCGGTTAACATTCCTCAGTGGAGAGAAGACAACCGTAAAAAAATTACCCTTGCCCATTTGCTGAATATGACCAGTGGCCTTGAATGGAACGAAGATTACGGGAGCAACTCCGATGTGAATAAAATGCTTTTCAAAAAAGGCGATATGGCCTCTTTTGCAATCAATAAGCCGCTCGAATATGATCCTGACACCCATTGGTATTATTCGTCGGGAACCACCAATATAGTATCATACCTTGTGCGGCAAGCTATTGGAAACGATTCTGATTATTACGCTTTTCCCCGTAAAGCACTGTTTAATAAAATAGGCATGCGCAGCGCAATTTTCGAAACCGATCCGTCGGGGACATTTGTCGGTTCGTCGTATGTGTATGCAACTATGCGTGATTATGTCAGGTATGGCTTACTCTATTTAAACGACGGTAATTGGTTGGGGGAACAAATATTGCCCGAAGGGTGGGTCGATTTTACCACTTTGCCAGCCAGTGGGTCGAACGGAGCTTATGGAGCCTTTTTCTGGCTGAATCGCGATAACAGTTATCCGGGGGTACCGGCTGATATGTTTTGCTGCAGGGGCCACGACGGGCAATACATATATATAATACCTTCGAAAAAACTGGTGGTAGTCCGTACCGGGTTTTCAAAAAAGGGCGATTTCGATCTTCAGGAATTTCTTCGGAGCATTGTTGAGGCTGTCGAAAGTTAATACCTGACTCCGGGACCAATTTGCAAATGCAGCGCAACCACCGGGGTATGTGCTTTACCATTGACAACAGGTATCCGGGCATAGGCCGCCGATATCCGGGCTTCACCCAAAATATAAAAATAATTTCCCAATGGAATTTCTCTGAAAACTCCATATTGAACAACCGGGCCGGTTAAATAATAGCCATCATTGAAAAAACCGAGCTTTTCGTTCAGCGTTTGCCCCCTTATGGTATTCTCTGGATGGGCCGCCACTAATCCGATACCGGTTTTGCTGTTAAACTTTCCTGTTTTGCCGATACGGTTAACCAATATTTGATTGTACCCATGCGAAACCGAAAACCTGTCAACCTCATCGGGCTTATTTTTAAGATATATTTTCAGATGGTTCATTTCAATTTCCCATCCGGCTTCTTCACGTTTAAAGCCAAATCGTACCGAATAATAGGGCGGCAATTTTAATGGCGCACTTTCGTATCGTGCCCATAAACTTAAGGTTTCATGATTGTCCTGCAGGATTGAAAGTGGT
>CAZMDP010000172.1:0-5315 GCA_964565015.1 uncultured Prolixibacteraceae bacterium
GAATTGTACAGTTCAAATCCCTTCGACAGATATGAGTCAACTGAAGGCAATGCCGACCTGAAAGCAGTTATAGCTTTAGGTGAGTCGCTCATTAAATCAATTTCTGAAGAGGGTAAGGCCATAAACTTTATTATGAGGGAAGTACCCAGTATCATCACAAATATGGCCGCCACAGCTGCCAACCGTCGTACTCCCGACATATTTCCTGAAAGCGAAATAAACGACTTTTCTTCGGTAACGGTTATTTCGGAAGCTATTTCGCGAAGGGTATCTCTAAGTTGAAAAACATCTTTTTCGGCTAAAGCTTCATCCAGTTCACGAATAAGGTTTATTTCGGCCCTTAAATCCTCATTTTCGAATAATTCGTTAGCCAAATTATCTCTTGTCCCTTCATCCAACTCGCCATAAATAAACGACTCTATTTCGGATAGTGAGTGCGATGATGATGTTTCTTTCGACATAACCTCTTGAACAGCATCACGCAAATCAAGTATGTCTGATTCCGACAAGGCTTCTTCAAGTTCAAACAGCAACTCAAGATCATTATTGAGTGAGGCGTTTAAAGCAAGCTCTTCTTCAAAAAGTTCGAGTTGCATCTGACTCATAGAACCTTCGATATAGCTCTCCATTTCTTCGACAGAATAGTTATGTGCGTGAACATTTATCTGTATCTGTTTCAAGCTTTCACGAAGGTTTATGACATCTTTTTCCTGAATAGCAGCCTGCATCTCCAACCATTCTTCATCAAAAATAGATTCATCCTCTGCATCAACAGGCTCAGCACTTTTAAGTTGCTCCCTATAAAGCTGATGAACTACTTCCGAATCATTCCGGTAATGGTTTTCAACATGGATTTTGGGTAATGCCTCGAGATTGTCTGAAATTTCAGGTGAAAGAGGCATTTGAGATAAAAATTCATCGAGATTGGTTTCATCGGCAAGATTAAAACGGGCCGATAGTTTTTCGGTCTGAAATGGTTCGTTATTCATAATAGCTTGAATCTGCATCCGGAGATAATTGGTGTCAGTTTCAGTAAGAGCTTCTTCTATTTCACGAAGCAACTCCAATTCTTCACGCATTGTGGGGTTGGTTTCGAGTTCTTTTTCAAACTCATGCATTTCATCATCATTCATCAATCCCTGAATGTAATCATCCAGAAGCATTGACATTTTGGGTTCATGTGTCATCTTCAAAAATTTTTTTATATTGTACGTCCTGTTTAATGCGCTCAACCAGAAGTTCTTTGCATTTAAATTTTCTCGTCTTCACATATTTCTCACTCTTGAAACCCATAATTTGCGCAATTTGCTTAATGGGCACTTTGTCAAAGAACAACTGTAAGATTTTCTGACAGTCGGTACTTATATTTTTGAAATGTTTTTGATACAAAAGGAACCTTTCGTTCTTCTCTACCACAGCAACAAGATCGTCATCATATATATCGTCCTGGAAAGGCATGGTATCGTTGATCTTCTCCTTTTCAATTCTCCTCTTTTCGAGTTGCTTAAGCCAGAGAAACCGACAGACAGAAAATAAATAAACTTCGAAAGAACGGTTCTCGAACAGAAGGTCATTTTCCTTCAGTTTACGGTAAATTATTATAATTGCCTCCTGAAACACATCATTTACGTCATCTTCGTCACCCTGGTTTTTCCTGACAAAGGCGTTAACCTTGTAAAAATATTGCTTATAGATATAAGCTAAAACCACATTATCATGACGAAGGATTCCTTTCAGGATTTGTTCGTCCGTAAAACTTTTCATGTTCTATATATTAATTCCAAATAATAGTAAAAGGTAACCCTAAAAATTGTATAAATTTTTAAAAAAAATATTCACAACCAAATATATACCTTAAAATCAAACATTTACAAAAATGAGCATTCGTCCATCTATAAATCAACGGACGAATTTAATAATTAATAAAACACAAAGTAAAAAGTATCAAAAAATATGAATTTGGAATGATTATGACAGGGGTAAAAAACAAAAGGATAGATTCAAGAACCTATCCTTTCTCTTTAAACTAACTAACCTAACTAAACCTAAACTTATGAAAATAAACGTAGTGCAAAAATAGAAATTCTATAATCACAATAAAACAGTATTCTGTTAAAACATGTTAAAAAAGTTTCAAAACATTCCTATTGAGCCACAAAAGTGTATCTGATGGTACCATTTTGAATATTCGGGGCCTTTGGATCAGCATTGAATAAAGTCCTTTGAGCAGCAGCCTGTGCATATAAATAAATTTGTTCATCGGTAATTGAACGGTTTTGCCGGGGAGTAGCCGATACAACTCGTCCTTGCCTGTTTACCGCAATATCGACAATTACCGTACCTCCTCCCCTTGCAAGATAAATCGGGATAGGCAGCCTTAAATGGTAACGGTTTTCGAGATGGTACTCAATATTACTATCGCCGGTGTAAATAATGTTTTTAATTGAATCAGGGTCCATTCCTTCTGTTACTTCTTCCGGCATTCTGATCTTGGATAGATCGGGAATTTCTTTAGACAATTGACGATTTACATCAGAAACCAGCCTTTTTGCATTTTCTATCTCCTGCTGGTATGACTCATCGAAGAACGACTCCCTGGATTTTATTTGGGATGGTAATCTTGAGGCAGCCGAAGGTATATTGGATCTTGCGGATTGATTGGTGGGTATCTGTGTTTGTATTGACTGCTCTGCTTCCTTTAACTCCTCTTCATCGGGCATTTCGATCGGAAATTCAATTATGATTGCTTCTTCGTGCATCTCGCGTTTTAAATCCATCTCAGCCAATAAAAAAACACTCAGCAGCAATATATGGAACACGAGCGTGCCCATCACCCCATAAATATTCCGCTTATATATTTTGATAATTTTTTTCATTAGCCCGCAAAAATATAAATAAACACAATGTAATTATATTTTGGAACGACTGCTTGGATAATGCAAAAATTATGAAAGATTTTTATGCGGTCTCAATCTTATCCATATACTTCGATAAAATTAACAGAAATTAACATATTGAATATCAACCATCAATCTAATATGGACTAAATTTCACGAGAAAATTTCAGGAATTTTTTCTGTGATAAATTTTCTTTTCTTGTTTGCGAATGATTGCCTGTAAAAATATACATATTTTAATGGTTATCACTTCACTGGTCGTGATACTGAGATTTAATTCTTCCGCACAGTCAGATGTCAGGGATTCAATCCTGAATTTAAATCATTTGAAAACGGAAGGTTTTTATGATTCGTTAAGGGTAAAGGCAAATAAGAAAAAAATTACCAAACTGCTGTATGATTTGCTGGTTACTGGCTATAAGCCGGCAGCAGACAGCATATCTGAAACGCATGCGTATTATTCATTAGCCGAAGGAAAAGTTATCAGAAAAATTGATATCCTTAGAATTCCGGTTTTTGGGCCAACCGTTCAGGATACTACATTGCAGCCTAAGTCGTGGATTGAAAAGGCGGGTAACAGTATACATACCCGTTCCGATTTGCATAACCTGCGCAAGAACCTTATTATTAAGCCGGGTGAAATTGTTGATGCCGATGTTTTATACGAAAGTGAAAGAATTTTCAGGACATTGCCCCGAATCCGGGATGCACGTTTTATTATAAAAGCTGATTCATTAAGCAGCGATAGTGTTGACCTCCTGCTAATAACACAGGACCGTTTTTCGATTGGTGTAACAGGGTTCCTTGATGGCTCATCGGCTGCTGCTGAAATATATAACAGCAACTTTTTCGGTTTGGGTCATCAGGTTTCCGTAAGATTTGTCGGACATCTCAGGCGACAACCATATATTGGGTTCGAATCGTTCTATAAAATTGACAACGTAGATGGAAAATTTTTAAGCCTCGAAGCAGGATATTCAAATACCTACCGCAATGAAGGAGTGATATTTAATTTTGAAAAACCACTTATACGCCCTTCAGACCATTGGGCATACGGTGGCCATGCATACAGTTTTAAACGTACGAGCGAACTTGCCGGATTAATCAGGCCATTCAGGGATATTAATCTGCGGTATAATGAACTAAATGTCTGGACTGCCCGGAATTTTCAGCTTCTGATTAATAATAATGTTCATTCACAAATAACTGTGTCGGCAAATTATTTATTTCGCCAGTTTAAAGACAGACCACCGGTGCCTTACGGAGAGTTACAGTATTTCTACAATACAAGGTTTTATCTGGCAGGTATTTCATGGTCGCAAAGATGGTATATACCCGACAAACTGATTTATGGATATGGAATAACCGAAGATATTCCCAAAGGATTTAGGAACGATTTTGTTTTCGGGTATGAGGACAATGAAAACGGAGAAAGGTTTTACTCCCATATTTTTTTATCGAACGGGAATTTCCTCCGAAAAACACCTGGTTACTTATATATATACGGAGGAGCAGGAACCTATTTCAATTACCGTAATTCACAACAAGGTCATATCGAAGGTGGCCTGAATTTCATATCAAGGCTGCATGGTAACGGGCCACGTTTCCGCCATTTCGTGAAAATTGATTATTTAAAGGGGATAAACCGCTTCAATGTTGAAAACCTCTATTTTCAGAAAAACGATTTGATCAGGGGATTCGAAAGCAGGCGTATTTATGGGAAAGAACGTCTGAATTTTAATTTCGAATCCGTCTATTTTCAGCAGCGAGATTTTTATCGGTTCAATGTGGCATTTTTTACTTTTCTTGATGTTGGCATGTTGGGAGACAAAAACAAACTTATTTTCAAAGAACCATATTATTGGGGATTCGGAGCAGGAATGAGGCTGCACAACGAATCGCTGGTACTGAAAACAATTTTGATACGCCTTTCGATTTATCCCAACCATCCGAAAGACCTTGGTTTACTTGGGTTGTTGATAGTGGAACAGACCCGGCAGAATTTTTACCATTTCAGGCCCGGACCTCCAGAGCCTAAACGATTTCAATAAACATACGAAGATAATTTAAGCACAATTCGTTAACATTAGAGCTTATTTAATTGCATCGTTTCTTTTTTGGGTGACTTCAGAAATAAAAAAGTACCTTTGCGCCCTTATTTACAGATTTTTATTTGAATGACATTATTTAACGAAACAGGACTTTCTTCATTAATGTTGAAAGCCATTGAAGAACTTGGTTTTGAAAAACCTACCCCCATACAGGAAAAAACCATTCCACTGATTTTGAGAGAAACAACTGATATTGTTGCCCTTGCACAGACCGGAACCGGAAAAACGGCCGCTTTTGGATTACCGGTAATCCAAAAAATTGAGATAGGATCTCTATCACTAAATGAAATCACAGAATGAATTTAGG
>CAZMDP010000173.1:0-5261 GCA_964565015.1 uncultured Prolixibacteraceae bacterium
GCGTCTGAATGTGGTTCGGGCAGTCGTATGGCATCATACCGGGTATTGAGGCTCAGCGCAACCCAGGGCTGAAATCTGAAGGTAAGAATACCCCCTGCAGAAATGTTATGACCTGTAAAAAATTCCCCTCCTGTTGACAAAATATTGAATGATAATAATTTAGCTGGATTCGATTGAAAAGTCAGGTTATAGTTGTAAAACGAATAATCCTGATTTCCCGGAAGGGGAACACCACCCGAACGGGTTGGATCGAAACCATAGGTAAGATAAATGTACTGGTTTTGTAAATCGAGCCTCAGGGTAGATTGATCGGTGAAATTTATGGTATAAAACACCATATTGGTATGATCGGTTTTTTTGAAATCCATACCCGGGCGCCAGTAGTAAAGCAACATAGCTCCGGACCCGTTCTGACTTATGTTACCGCCCGATGGATAAAATTTGTATATAAACATATTCCCGCTTTTCAGGATTCCGGTTCGGGGCACAAAACCAAGGTCGGAACGAAATCCGTCATCCACATGCATAATATCGGTGGTTGCCGAAAATTTTCGGGTATTGTAGGTTACCGTGGCCTGCGACGAAAGGTTTCCTTTTTTATCGTCGGGTTGCAACGATTTATGCAGGTAAAACTTGCCGGTCCAGCTATTATCGGCCGATGCCAGGTTGTATTCTACCCCCAGCACCCGGTTGTACTCTTTCGAACTGTCGAGAAAATCGTAATCCCCGAATGTTTGCCTGTTGATGGCAAAAAATCCGATATTCGACCTTGAAAACATTTTTTTCTGCACCGAAAGCATGGTATTGTTGTTCGAGGCAATTTTATTGGCCACATCATCATCGGTTTGAATATTCAGAAAGCCAAGTCGCCAGTCCTCATTCAATTTTCCACTTAGCCTTACTCCGCCTATTATGCGGTTTTCGATCAGGTTGCCGGCAGCGTTACGGGCCAGGCCAATACGGCGCGAAAAAAATGGCTTTGCAGCATTGAACATATCGCCATAATTGCCGAACAGGTCGTTGTTATCGATAAAAAACTGCCGTTTTTCGGGGAGGAAAACCTCGAACCGGGTAAGATTTGTAAAAATATCGTCCACTTCAACATTCGAGAAGTCGGGATTTATGGTAATATCGAGGTTCATGCTGTTTCCGATGGCAACTTTTGCATCGCCCCCGAAAGTAAAAATCGCGACGCAGCGAGGCCACTACATAATTGTTCGATTTAACCTCTGCCTTGACTCCAATATAAATTGCGTGGTCGTCGTACAAAAGCCTGATTTCGGTCGGATTAACCGATTTCGTCGAGTCGGTGGGAAAAAACTGCCAGAAATCGGTGATTACGTCGGCAGTCTGCCAAATGGGTTCATCAAGAATACCATCCAGATGAATGGGGTCGGTGATGTATTTTACCTGAATGCTCCTTCCGTTGGTTTGGGCCTCTGCAACAAACCCCGACATAGTTAAAACTATAATTCCGATAAGTACCAGAAAATAATTTTTAATGTTGGTTTTAAATCCATTCTGAATTTTTGATTTCATTTACTGTTTACAAAATTTAGATTACCTGATTTTCAATCTTTTGCAAATCTAACTTCTTTGTTTCTGATAGGAATTACCGTAATTACGGTTTTTATTACCACTTTTACAGAAAGGAGTTTGATGTTTATAAAATTTCTCATCTACAACCTCTTACAAGTAAAAAACCATCCCCCGCCGGGAATGGTTTACAAAAATTAAAATCTATGGAAGTTTTTTTTGTGGATACTTCCAAACCCATTCTGTTCAACTTAAAAATGACAACGGAGCATTAATGCATTACTTTTTTGCTACCTGATATTCGAAATAATTGTTATCGGTAGCCAGCACTGCGCTGTACTCGCCCGGTTGCAGGTTCGAGAAATCGAACGCATAATTGAGCGCAAACTGCTGATCGAGTTGTTTCTCAAAAATCAGCTGATTGTTGTTGTACACAAGCATTGTTGCATTTTCTTTGGAAAAGTTTAACCACGACATTTCGAGGCGGTTGCCCTTCAACGTAAAAAAAGGTTCTACTTCTTTTCTCTGCTTTACTACTTCAACCTGGCCATTCTGCACGCGCAGGGTACTTTCGAGCAATTCGTCGTCGACTTTTACCGTTAAAGTGTAGTCGCCATTGCCGAGCATCGAAAAATTGTAGTACTTAGCGTAAGTCGATTCGGGGGTAACTGTCCTTTTGTAGTAAACGGTTGCTCCCTTTTCGTTCTTCACTTCAATTTCGAACTTGCTTTTTTCAACGTTGGTAGCATAAACTTTTGTTTTGTTTTTGGCTACAGGTACGATGTTAACCTGTAAGTTTCCCGATGCCAGTACTGCGCCCGAAATTAAAACCAGCGCTGTTCCCATTAAAATTGATTTAAAACTTTTCATGACTTTTTTAATTTAATTGTTTAACAAATTATTTCTATTTCCACTAAATCGTAATTATTATCGGAACAAAGGTAGAAGCACCAAAAAGTAAAAGCAAATTTTTGCGATGAATGCCGGTTTGAAAGGGATGTTTAGCGGTTTATTTGGGTCAATCGGGATGATCAGCATGCGCAACTGCAAGGCTAAACCCTCTGTTTTGGCAGAAGTTTATAAGGGTTCTTACGTGAACAGGGATTATTAATGTATTGTCAAACGAAAGTGCAACAATCGGTTTTAAAACCCGAATTTCGTGAGGAAGGCATCCGTTTTTTCAAGGATCTCCTCGTCGAAATAACGGGCATATTTTTCGTTCCCTTCCCCAAGGTAATGTTTTCGTCCGCGATAAACGTATTCCTCGTAATAATTTCCCAACTCGGCCATTTTGTTTTTAAACATGCCGGCTATGTAGGGCAGCACCTGGTCGTCCATATCGCCGCGAAATGCAATCACCGGGGGCATTGGTTTTTTCAGGTTATGGTAAGGCGATATGGACCATATTTCGGTTCTTCGCTTGCCCAGGAGCATGTCAATCCAGGCTTCGATGGTGTTTACATTACTTGAGTAAAGCAAAAGTGCATTGGGTACCGGACTGATATTAAGGTTATCCGTATTTTCATTGACCGAATCGATGAGCGCTGTTGAAAGGGCAAGTTGTCCGCCTGCCGATTGACCGCCAACCACAATTTTATCGGGGTGAACATTCCATTCAGTTGACTTTTCCCTAAGCCACCTTATAGCCGAACGGGCGTCTTTGACCGATTCTACGGGGGTTATCTCAGGATGCGGGTATGTACCGTCGGCATTTCTCGAAAGCCGGTATTGAAAAGTAAAAGTTATATAGCCTTTTCGTGCATATCGTTTGCACGCCTCATTAAACTCGGAAGGATCGCCAAAAACCCATCCTCCCCCATGAAAAAATGCAATGGCCGTGTTGTCTTTTTTTTGCATACTGCTTTCCGTAAAAAACACGTCGACATACAATTTGCTGTTTCCCACCTCCTTATAATACATTCTTGTGACAGTAACTTCTGAATCCTGAGCATTGCAGAATACGGCCAAAAGCACCAAAACAGACTGGATTATTATTTTTCTCATTTTCATATTTTTAAGTTAAATTTTATTCAGATATTCCTATTGGTTATGTCGCCATCTGATATTTTCAGGCAAGCCGGTTTAAATTTAAAATATTACTTTTGAAAAGAACAATATCTGTTAATTATTTTTGATAATGAACAAATTGAGATTGATTCCGGCTTTTTTGTTGTTCGGATTTGTGATGCTTTCGGTCCGGGCCGAAATTATTTATGTGTATGCCGGCGACGATCTGAACATGATCCTTAACCAGGCTAAAGGGGGCGATACCATAATTATAAGCCAGGGAACCTATGCTGCTGTGAACCTGTCTGATAAAAAATTTTCGGAACAACGGCCTTTAACTGTAAAAGCCGGAAATACGGGCGATGTTGTGGTATCAGGAAACTCACTGTCGCAGGGTTGTGCACTTGAAATAAAAAATTGCAGTTACATAGTTTTCGAAGGAATCGCTTTCACCAATGCATTATGGGGAATTTATGTAAAAAATTCGACCCATATAATCCTACTGAACAATGAGATTTACAACACGGGGCAGGAAGGTTGCCACATCGGGCAATCGTCGAAATATGTCGATGTTATCGGGAATAAAATATACAATACTGGCAAAGTCAGGCCAAAATGGGCGGAGGGCGTTTGTGTGGGAAGCGGTTCGTATGGCAGAGGGAATTTTCCGGATAATTGTGAATACATCTGGATTGAAGGCAACCACATTTTCGAAACCGGAAATGCCGAAGCAATAAATGTTAAATCGGAGTGTTTTCATATCACCGTCAGAAACAACAGAATTCATGATATACGGCCAGGTACCAGCGAACAATACAACCAGGCAGCCATAACGGTTGAAGGCGGCGACAATTCGCTGAAAAATAATTACCGGATCGGCGAAAAGAGAGATGTCTGGGTTGAAAACAACACCATTGAGAATGTTTCGGGAGGTTATTCCGACTGGAATAATGGAATCATGTTTTTCGGCACGGGAGTTTACATACTGCACAACACCATAAAAAACTGCGCCAACAAAGGGATTTATGGCAATAACTGGATGAACATGAGGCTGCAGAACTTTGTCTTCGGAAACACAGTAATCGATTGCGGCGAAAACCTGGTTATTCATCCTGAATTGAAAGTATCGGTATCTGATCCGGGAAAGAACCCTCATTCACCTCAGAAATGGTATCAAAACCATTAAATTTCGTTCAATTTTATTATCAAACTATGCGCCCACTCCGAAAAGTCAAAAATCTTGCATCCCAGAAAAGCGACATTGAAGATTTCAGTGAGTTCAATCAGTTTCCAATTGGGTGATTAAAATTAAGGAAGTATATAAATGACTCAGATTTTCCTGATCAGGTTTATTGAGATAAAACTATTGAAAAGAGTTTAATATACTTTATCAATTAAGGGTTGGTGGTTTTTACAAAAACCTTTCAGAAAAACATACTATTAAAAACACTATTCATCTCTTTGTAAGTGGTTTTCATCGCAACTATTTGTATGTTTAGGGTGATTAAACTAAGTTTGACCTAAATTTGACATTATAATGGCAGACAAAAAGCTTCCTATATTTTTCAGGTACCGCTTTATGTGGCACCTGTTGTTCTGGATAGTGGTATTTTTTATTTACTGGCTCAACGCAGCCGGTTTAAAAGGGCGTTACCACCAGGAGTTTATTATGAACCTGTACCTTCTTCCGGTGAGGATGCTCGCAACCTATAGCCTCA
>CAZMDP010000174.1:0-5260 GCA_964565015.1 uncultured Prolixibacteraceae bacterium
GCAACATATCGTTTTATCCCCTAAAGATAAGTGGCTATGGAACGACTATTCACATTAATTCTGATGATCTGTATCACCGCGGGATGCACCCGCGAGGTGTTCGTCATTGAAGAACCGGAGACCAGGCCGGAAAAACCGTTCATTTCAGACTTTGAGTTCGAAATACTGGAAATCACCGACAAAAATGTGCTCATAACGATCGACACCGACGTGAAAGGGATATTTTTTGATATCGCGGTGAATGATTCGGTTGTGATGTACGATTTGAATTTTTACGGTTTATGCAAGATCGAAAATCTCAGGCCTCAAACCACTTATAAAATTTCAGCAATTGCCCACAACAAAAGCGACAGCCGTCTGGCCAAGCATTTGGAGGTTTTGACCCGTAAGCCGTTTGTAAAAGCGTATTATCCGGTAATCCCGGACTACGATTTTTATAGTTTAACATCAACCATTTTTACATCAGACGGAGGAGTTCTCCATGCCGGGGTGTTTAAACCGAATATTCTGAGGTCCAGGCCTATGAAGCACTTTGTTATGAAGTACAACGCCGATTATTCGATTGTCTGGAAGAGAGAGTTTGAAAATGAAACAATGAACATCAATTACGTAAAAGAGCTGCACGACGGTTCCTTCCTTGTCGGGTGGAAGAGTATAGTCATGAAGCTCTCTCCCTCCGGAGATGTTGTATGGACACTTATGGGGCCTCCCGGGATCACGATTGAAGAGATGACCGCTGCCGCGGAAAGTGAATCGGGCGAGCTGTTTTTTACAGGAATAGTGCTTGGGGGACAGAAATATTTGTACCTGGTGATGAAAACCGACCGGAATGGGAATCTGATCTGGCACAAAACCGGAGGAACCTATTTCAGAACCTGGTCGTATGGAATTCACATCCTCCCGGACGGGAATCTGATATTCCATGGCATCGCTGCCAAAAATTTGTACATCGAAAGTATGTGGATGATGAAGCTCGACAGTCAGGGAAACTCCCTATTCGAGAAGATGTATCCTAATAATGTGTTTGAAGGCGGTGATCTGCCTCCCATATTCACGGTACTTCCAGACGGCAATTACCTGCTCTCGACTTCCTACTACGCAGATGTTTTTAACTATGGCGCTACCTTTATGCCCAGGCAGGTAAAAACCGATACGCATGGTAATCTTATCTCGGAGAACTTTTTCTTTCTCGACCGCACCTATCCAGACGACAATGTATTGATACGAAATATATGGCCTTCAGATTCCGGCTATCTGATGCTGTTCAGGGACCGGAGGAGCATTGGCATTGTTGAGACCGACAGTGAGTTCAATCCGTTGAAAATATACAGGGGATACTCCTTCCCGGGTTTTCATCAGGCGCAATACCTGGGTTCAGGCCTGTTCAGGCTTCTCCTCGGAAGTGCAGTTGTAGTAGTGGACATTGAGGGATATCTCTCACCATATCCGCAATATTAAATGATGCCATGGGTTTCAGGATTAACGGGATATTTTTTAGAGGCATTCTTTGATCGCTCAGAAGACCCAAAAAAGACATCAAACGCTGGACATTAGATATAAGACCTGTGGTAGCTGGGATTTTTTAGTCTAATATCTGATGTCTGTCGTCTTTTAGTCTCTCTAAAACACATTAAAATTTTACCAACCTTACGTCCTTCATTATATAGATGAGCCTTTCGAAATTATCAGGATTTAGTTCTAATTTACCTCTTACTTCAATATAATTGTCGGTTCGGAGCCTTTTAAACAGTCGGAGGTCGTCGGGATGTGGCTCTAACTCCACAACCGATTCTATACCAGCTACTCCGCAAAAGAAGCAGGTGGCCATAGGGTTAGCCGACAATACAAACAAGTTCCCGGTGAGGTCGGCGGCCAGGAAGAAGCCTTTTAAAGTAATCTCCTTGCCATCGAGTTTTTGCACATTCTCCCCAAAACGGGCGCGGGTAATGTATGCCCCATGCTTTACCGACCAGGTGTAACGCACCTTTACATCGTTGAGCATCAGTTTCCAGTTGTCGTCTGATGATTCGCCTTGCCCGGATACGGCAATACTTCCCAAAATGGCAAATAGAAATAGAGATATTATTAATAACCGTTTTTTCATCCGTTGTTCAGAATATAATGAATATCGCTTCGGTATGCCCTGATGGCGGGCCACAATGAAGCCAGAAAACCGGCGAAAACCGAAAAAATAAGAAGTAACAAATCCTTACTTTGTAATAATCTTGGTTCTACAGATAATTGGCTTACCCCTCCGATGAGTATATGGAATATTATTTTCGAAACAATTATGCCCAGAAACCAGCCTGCAACTGCAATCCAAAATCCTTGCAGAAAAAGTAGTGCCATTATTTTGATACGAGGGGTACCGATTGCCCTCAATAAAGCAATTTCACGGATGCTTTGGTTCAGCGTGTTCATGAGGTGGAACAACAGGTTGAGTGCCGAAACGGCGATAATTATCCATGCCAGCCATTGCAATGCAATTATTGCGGTGCCAATCAGTGAAAAAAGCCTGTGTGTTTCAAATGCAGGCGAGGCAGCCTGCAAGTTGGTATTATCATTTATCATCCTTGGCAATTGAATGGCAGCCCGCGGAGTATTAAAGAAGACAAGCAATGCAGTTATTTCTTCTGAAGGGTTTTTCAGAATTTCTCCCAATTGACCGGAACGCTCCCTGAACATAGCCATCTCCTCACTGGTTAGCTCTTCATGCGCGTCCATTTTTTCGATCAGTCTTTGCCATTCTGCTAAATCATGGCTATGGTCACAATTTTCGTCGTGGATATGGTCATCCTGGTGATTGCAGTCATCGCCGTGTTGATGGCTATCGATACGATTATTCACCGATCCTGTTTCATCGGAATATGGATGACTACCGTGGATAAACCAATATGTATCGATTGTGGTAAGGATTAACCTGTCGATCACCGTACCGGTTGGGTTTAATATGCCTTTAACGGTATAAACATCTTCATCGTGATGATGACCATGTTCGGTAAAGCCATGTCGTCCTGTAAAGTGATCGCCCAAACTAAGACCTGAATTCCGGGCAACTTCATAGCCAATCACTGCTTCGAAAGCATTTCCGAACCAGTCGCCGGTCGATAGTGTGGCATTATAAAGCAAAGCATATTCGGGTGTAGTGCCTACAATCCGGTAACCTTTGTAATTATCGCCCAACGAAATGGGTATGGTTTTTTCCACCATCGGATTACGACCGATCATATTTGCTTCGGCAAGGCTGATATTGCCGGTTGGAGCATCTAAGTGAAATACTGTTGAAAGTATCAGTTGCAGGGGACTTCCTTTTGCCCCTACAACCAAATCAATTGATGCCAGGTTCCGGCTAAATTGTTCTTTTATGGTTTTTTCAGCATGTACTAAAAGTGATATAATACTGATCCCGATGGAAAACAGCAAGATGGTAATAACCGGACTGAGCGGTTGTGAAAAAGTTTTTGCCAGACTTAACCTGAATATACCCATTGCGCAGAAATTACAAATGAACAATTCTATTAAAATACTTTTTCAGACGCGAATCATGCGTGGCAATCAGTAAGGCTGTCGCATGGTTTAAACTGGTTTTTGTAATCAACGAAACAAACTTGTTACAATTCTCATCATCGAGGCTTGAGGTTGGTTCATCTGCAAGTAAAAGAACAGGCTTATTTACTAAGGAGCGGGCAAGCGAAAATCTCTGAAGTTCACCCTGGCTTAATTGCGGGGGAAACTTTTTGGCAAGATGGCCGATTTCAAGCTCGTCGAGAAGGTATTCAACGAATTTAATATCCTGAGCCAATCCCGGAAGCCTTTGGGCAAGGAGCATATTGTCCTTCATCGAAACTGTATCAATAAAGAAATGTTTTTGAAAAATCAGTCCGATGTTTTCTCCCCTGAACCGGTCTTTTTGCTGATTGCTGTATTGCAGGATATTGGTTCCGTTTATTATTATCAGTCCTTTTTCCGGGTTGAGGATACCGGCTATAAGGTGCAGAAAGGTTGTTTTTCCACTGCCCGAATTTCCGGTAATTGCAACCTGTTCCCTTTCACCTACAGACAAATCGGGGAAATGAAATACATTTCCATTCTTATAACAAAAACTTATATTTCTGATTTCGAGTATATTCATCATTTTAATGAACATGGTTGCAATCGGGGCCGTGCACATGTCCGGCATGGCTGTGGTCGCCCATTACAAAATACATAAGCAGTAAACCCGCTACAATCATGCCAAGCTGTATTAATGAATTGAGTTTCGAATTATCTTTATTCAACTCCGGCATCAGGTCGGTACCTGCAAGGTAAATAAATCCGCCTGCCGCTACCGGGAGCACATAATGCGATAATGATTCGAACGAAGAACCAAGCAGGAGGGTGATTACATTACCCAGAATTGCAGCAAGGGCCGCATAAAAGTTTAGCCATAAAGCTTTTTTTGCCGTGAAACCGGCATGTATCAGAATGCCAAAATCGCTGATTTCCTGAGGAATTTCATGTAAAATCACCGCCAAGGTAGTGGCAATACCTATTTCGGGGCTGGCCATCCATCCTGCCGCAATCAGAATACCATCGGTAAAGTTATGTATGCCATCGGCAAACAAACTGATATAACCGTATGATTTCGGATGATTATGGTGTGTATCTTCTAATTTATGTCCATGGTGCCAGTGAAGAAATTTCTCCATCACAAAAAACAGGAGGATACCTGCCATTACCAGCACTGCAATCAGTGAATTACTCTCTATAACTTCAAAGGATTCGGGCAACAAATGAAAAAATACATTGCCAAGCAATGCCCCTACTGCAAAACTGACAAGCACAAAAACAATTTTCTGTAATTTATTTGTTTTCAGGGCCAGGAAAAAAATCCCCGTAATGGAGATGATGCTTACTATAACCGTACTGGTAAGCGAACCGATCCAAATATTGGTCATAACTTAATTGATTTTTTTGATTATTATTATTTTCCGCAGGATTGGCAAGTTCCTTTAATAATTACTTCGGTTTCGAATGCCTTGAAACCTGTTGGCAGGGTTACCTGCTGATAGGGTGGGTCCTCAATACAAACAAGTTTATCGCACTCCTTGCAATAAAAATGAATATGTTCCCCCTGTATATCTGATTTGGGATTTAAAGCATATTTAACCAGTTGATTATCGACCACAATTTTATGAATTATGTGGTTTTCCAGAAGCGTTTTCAGTGTCCGGTAAAATGTAGTGCGGTCATGTCGGCTATCGAGTTGTTCTTTTATCTC
>CAZMDP010000175.1:0-5254 GCA_964565015.1 uncultured Prolixibacteraceae bacterium
TTTTCAACAAACTGAGAGAAGCCACGCTTCTCTTTTTTTTATGGAAAGAAAACCAAAGCTGGGAAGATTTGTGGGATATAAACGGAGAAATTGTACAATAATCTATAACCTTAAAAAACAGAAGATATGAGTAAAATGCTTGGTGCAATATTGCCTGGAAACAGTACTACGGTGCTGAAGGAGTTCGACATACCGGTTCCCGGTCATGGCGAAGTGTTAATCAGGATGAAATCGTCCACAATATGTGGGTCCGACATAAGATGCATTTACCATGAACATCTGGGTAAAGGCCCCGAAGGTTATCAGCCCGGAATGATTGCAGGACACGAACCATGTGGTCAGATTGTTGAAACAGGCCCCGGTTGCAGGAGGTTTAAAACCGGCGATAGGGTTATTGTTTACCACATCTCAGGTTGCGGAGTTTGCAACGACTGCCGCAGAGGGTACATGATATCCTGTACCAGCCCTTACCGTCGGGCATACGGATGGCAGCGCGACGGAGGTATGGCCGAATATTTATTGGCCGAAGAAAAGGACCTTGTATATCTGCCCGACGAATTGAGCTATTCCGATGGGGCACAGGTTGCCTGTGGCTTTGGTACTGTTTACGAAGGTCTCGAAAAAATAGGCATCAGCGGTAACGATGCTGTGCTGATAACAGGATTAGGACCTGTAGGGCTTGCCACCGCCCAATTGTGCCGGGCTATGGGCGCTCAGAAAATCTTAGGTATCGAATTGTTGGACGAACGCATCACCATTGCACGTAATACCGGACTATTCGACCAGGTAATCAAATCGGATGCAAACAATGTTGAACAGATACGTGACCTTACGGCCGGATATGGTGTCGAAAAATCGGTTGATTGCTCGGCAAATGCTTCAGCCCGCCTCACCTGTATCCAGGCAACACGTAAATGGGGAAAAATTGTATTCCTTGGCGAAGGAGGTACTGTTGAATTTCAACCTTCAAGAGATATTATTCACGACCAGAAAACCATTTATGGTTCATGGGTTACCAATATCTGGCTGATGGAGGAGCTCGTCGAACGCCTCGTACGCTGGAATGTAAAACCTGAACATCTGATTACCCACCGTTTCAGCCTGCATCAGGTTAGCGAAGCCTATTCGCTTATGGCAAGCGGAAAATGCGGTAAGGTTGCCGTGGTATTCGATGAAGAGATAAAATAATAAAATGTATAATGAAACAATTCTGTATATCAGCCATTGTCGTCATCGTACTCTTGAGCCTTCGGGTAAGTATGGTCAATGCACAGGATAAGTTATATCACGATACTTTTCCTTCGAAAGATGTAATGCTGCTTGATGGCCCTTTTAAGCATGCCCGCGACCTGAATATTCAAACGCTTTTAATGTACAATGTTGACCGGTTGCTTGCGCCCTACCGCAAAGAAGCAGGCCTGCCTGCAAAAGCGAAAGGGTTTCCCAACTGGGATGGGCTCGACGGGCATATCGGAGGCCATTATCTATCGGCCATGGCTATGAACTATGCCGCTACCGGAAACAAAATCTGCAAAAAACGCATGGAGTACATGATCGACGAACTGAAAGCCTGTCAGGATGCAAATGGTTTGAAATACCCCGAATGGGGCGTTGGTTATGTGGGTGGGGTTCCGGGAAGCGAAGGATTGTGGCCAAAAATAAAAGCCGGTGATATAGCCGTGATATGGAGATATTGGGTGCCCTGGTACAACGTACATAAAATGTATGCCGGTTTGCGCGATGCCTGGCTTTATGCCGGCAACGAAACAGCAAAAAATATGTTCCTGCGTTTTTGCGACTGGGCGATTAGTATAACCGACAGATTGTCTGATGCACAAATGGAGAGCATGCTCGATAACGAACATGGCGGAATGAACGAAATTTTTGCCGATGCCTATCAGATGACGGGCGACGAGAAATATTTAAATGCTGCCAAACGCTTTTCGCACAAAATGTTGCTCGATGCTATGGCTTCAGGCGCCGATAATCTCGACAACAAGCACGCCAACACACAGGTTCCCAAAGCAATCGGATTTCAACGTATAGCAGAGTTGTCGGATGACGAGAAATACCATGAGGCTGGGAAATTCTTCTGGAAGGTGGTTGCCCGTGAAAGGTCGCTCGTGTTTGGAGGCAACAGTCGCAGGGAGCATTTCCCGGCCAAATCTGCCTGTTACGATTATGTGAACGAGGTAGAAGGGCCCGAATCGTGCAACACTTACAACATGCTTAAACTGACCGAGAATTTATTTCGAGTGGAGCCACAATCAGGGTATGCCGATTTTTACGAAAGGGCATTGTATAACCATATATTATCTACCCAGCATCCGGAACATGGTGGCTACGTTTATTTTACTCCGGCCCGTCCGCGCCACTACAGGGTTTACTCTTCCCCCAATCAGGGTATGTGGTGCTGCGTGGGTAGCGGCATGGAGAATCATGGTAAGTATAACCAGTTTATTTATACCCACCAGAATAACACTTTGTACCTGAATCTGTTTATTGCCTCGGAACTCACCTGGAGCGAAAAGAAAATGAAAATCAGGCAGGTAACAAAATTTCCATACGAAGATCGCACCCGGTTAACTGTATCCAAAGGCTCAGGTAATTTCAATCTGATGGTTCGCCATCCGCAATGGGTAAAAGAAAATGCTTTGAAAATTACTTTAAATGGAAAGGAAATTCCTTATGAGGTTGATCCTTCGGGCTACATTGCCATTGACCGGCTTTGGAAAAAGGGTGATGTGGTTGAGATACATCTTCCTATGGATAACTGGTATGAGCCATTGCCCAATGTTCCCAACTACATTGCCATGTTGCACGGGCCAATTGTGCTGGCTGCCAAAACCGGTACCGATGATTTGAGCGGTTTGATTGCAGGCGATGGACGGTGGGAGCATATCGCACACGGTAGAAGACTTCCCATTGACCAGGCTCCCATCATCATTTCCGATGATTTTTCTTCATTAGGCAGTAAATTGGAACCTGTTGCAGGAAAACCCCTGACATTTAAGGCGCCTGCACTTAAAATGATTAACCCGATGGATGTGGTTTTTGAACCATTCTTCGGGATACACGATTCCCGATATATGATTTACTGGATGGCCTTATCCGAAACTGGCTATGAATCGTACCTCGATTCGCTTTCTCAGGTTGAAAAAGCAAAAATCGATCTGCAAAACCGCACGGTTGACTATGTTGCACCAGGCGAGCAGCAACCCGAAGCCGACCATTTTATAGAGGCATCAGGCTCAACAACCGGCGTTAATTGGGACGAATTTTACCGCGATGCCCGCAACAATGGTTTTTTCAGTTATCGGATGGCAACCAACCGTGAAACCCGGCTAAGCCTGATGGTGAGGTACTGGGGCGCCGAATGGGGCAACCGGAAGTTTGATATCTATATTGATAATGAAAAGCTGATTACCGAAGATAATACCGGACGTTGGAACCAATCAAGGTTTTTCGATGTGGAATATTCCATTCCGGAAAATATGTTGAAAAATAAAGACCACATTCGGGTTAAATTTCAGGCCATTCCGGGAAATACTGCCGGTGGGGTTTATTATATCCGCTTACTGAAAAAAGAGTAGCAAAACTCAATTCAACAGGAAAGAGAATAGAATTCAAATGAGTAAGATTTTAATCGTCTTGTCGGTATGGGTGTTTTGGGCTACGCTTTCAAAGGCGCAAAATCAGAACCTTGATTCAGGGACTTATTCTAATGAGGACTATCCCTATCAGGTCGTCCGGACCTTTGTAAATCCGGTTATGCCTGGCGATCACCCCGATCTTACCTTACTTAAAGTAGGCAACGATTTCTATTCCTGCGGATCGAACTTTCATTTTACGCCCTATTTACCCATTCTTCATTCGACCGACCTGGTGCACTGGCGCGAAATATGCCGGGTTGTACCCCCTACCTGGAGCGGGCTTATTAGCGATGCGCCTCAGGCAGGTACATGGGGTGGGGCAATTACCTACTTTTATGACTCTTATTGGATTTATTTCTCAAATACCGCCGGTGGTGGACAATATTTTTCAAAAGCGGCTCATCCTGCCGGACCGTGGTCCACACCGGTAAAGGTGCAGACAACCTCTACAACCGGTGCCATTGGCTACGACAACTCGATATTTGTGGATGACGACGGCACTCCATATATGCTCATAAAACCCGGGCAGTTTGTTAACCGAATTCAAAAAATTGGCACCAACGGCCACCTTACCGGCAATGCCCTTAACCTTGACTGGGTAAATGCCGATGGTAAGTATGGATGGGGCGAGGGCCCGGTTATGTGTAAACGCGATGGTTGGTATTACTATTTTATTGCAGGCAGTGTAGCCGGCGGACAATATACCCTGCGTTCGAGAACCCTTACTGCTGACCCCAAAAGCTGGGAAGCCCTCGGGAATTTTTTTGCCCCGATAACCGACCCATTGGTTACTTTCAGGTCGCCAAACCATATTGCACAACCTTTTCAGCTCGACGACGGCACATGGTGGACCATTTCGCATAGTTATGAACGACTTGGAAACGATGATTGGAATGGTCAGGGACGGCAGGGCTTACTACACCAGGTTTTATGGGATGATAATGGGAAACCAACAGGAATGGCTCCAACATCAACTCCGCAGGTTAAACCCAACCTGCCAAAATCGGGTATCCCATGGAAACTCCCCCGCTCCGATTATTTCGACAAAGATAAGATCGAACTGTCGTGGCATTTTATGAACAGGAATGCTGCTTCGAGGTACTCGCTTAGCGAAAAACCTGGTTGGTTGACTCTTAACCCCGGATCGGGCAGTACCCATATCCTGCATAAAGAAGCCGGGCATTACTTTACTCTGGTAACCAAACTCGAATTTGATGCTACCGAAAATGGACAACAGGCTGGAATTTACTTTACCAATGGAAACGAATCGGTAATTGCCAGTATGTACAGTGGTTATAACGATGGTAAGAAAATCGGGTTTCGCTTCAACGATAAAAAGGTAGAAATTGAGAATACCTTAGGGAATGTGTTGTGGCTCAGGGTCGAACGGTACGAACACCATCTGCGCGGCGCCTACAGCACCGATGGGATTACATGGACCCAGCTTGTTACGTCTGTTTCGGCTATCGACCTCGATAAAGTTCAACCCAATTACAACCATTGGGTAGGTACCAGTAACGGCCTCTATGCCATAGGGAAAAAGGCCCATTTCGACCTGTATGTTTATCGCGATGGCTTTTCACCACTTCCGGCTGTAGGCT
>CAZMDP010000176.1:0-5252 GCA_964565015.1 uncultured Prolixibacteraceae bacterium
AAAATCGGTTTCGCCAGCTTTCCGGTCGCCACAGGTATAGGCAAAGGTGCGTTTATCCTTTCCGTCGATTGCTTTCAGCAGGGTATTGGCCACCTTTAGTTCTTCGGTTATCCTTCGTATGGTATACGTATCCAGGTCAAAGTCGGCATTCACGAAACTACGTCCCGGAAGTGAGCCTGCGCAAGGATGGAAAAGGGTATGGTTGCCCAACTCGTGACCTATTGCTGCTGCACGGCGCCAGTCGTCAGCGCGTTCATTCAGGGTAGCTGCGGTTCCCTGAATGTAAAATGTGCCTTTCAGGCCAGCTGCATCCAGGTCCGGAATTGCCTTGTCGAGGTGGACATTCAATCCGTCGTCGTAGGTCAGCACCACGGCAGACCGGTAACCGTTCCATGGGTTAGGTGATTGAGCTTTTATAACCATTGTAAACACAGTTGATAATAATATCAGACAAAATTTTAATGAAACACCCGCTATGCAGGATTTACTGCTATTTGTTTT
Source organism: uncultured Prolixibacteraceae bacterium (assembly GCA_964565015.1). Lineage (GTDB taxonomy): Bacteria > Bacteroidota > Bacteroidia > Bacteroidales > Prolixibacteraceae > UBA1413. Next base: position 502 of record CAZMDP010000176.1, read on the forward strand.
CATATACAGTTTTTACTTCAAAATTAATTTTCAGTTCTTCCTATCCATCAGATACTCCGAAGGGGTTTTACCAAAATGCTGCCTGAAACAATGGCTGAAATAGGAATGTGAGTTAAAGCCAACTGCGAGGCTCACTTCCTCGATGGAAAGTTTACCCTGCTCCATTAGGTTAAGGGCTTTCTTCAACCGGATGTACCGTATAAATTCGGTAGCCGATTGTCCGGTAAGTTGTTTCATTTTTCTGTACAGCGAGGTCCGGCTCATGTTAAGGTCGCTGGCCAGGGTGTCAACGCCAAAATCGCTTTTCAGCATTTTCTGTTCAATTATCCTGATAGCTTTTTCGACGAGTTGATGGTCGTTGTATTCATTCTCTTCTGATAATGCTTCGGTCAGCTGAATATTTTTATCCTGAACTTTTTTCTGTTGCGAATCCAAGAGGATTTTTCTGATATGGGCAATAAGCAAATCTTCAGTAAATGGTTTAGTTATAAAGGCATCGGCGCCGCCTTCGATGCTTTCTATTTCGACCGATGGATCGTTTTGCGCGGTGATGATAATTACAGGAATCCTGCTGGTATGATTATTCTCTTTCAGCAGCCGGTTCATTTCAAACCCGCCTGTGCCGGGCATTACCACATCGGTTACAATCAAATCGGGAAGGGTTGTTACGGCTTTTTCGAAACCCTGTTTACCGTTTGTGGCTGTTATTACCCTGAAATATTTCCGGAGGATGCCGGAAATGTAATTTCGGGTATCGGCATCATCTTCAACCAGGAGTACCATGATGTTTTCATCTTTTATACCCGAATGGTCAATTTCAGGCGTTGTTGTCAGGAACTCCTCCTGTGTTTTGGATTGAACTGCAGGCACGGATTCGGGTATTTCAACTATATCCTTCCAGGGGAAGCAGAGGGTAAATTCGGTGCCTTTGTTTAATTCTGACCTTACACCGATAAAGCCGTTCAATAGCCTTGAATATTCTTTTACTACAGATAAGCCGATGCCGGTGCCCATGCTTTCGTGCCCTTGTCCCTGCACGAAACGGTCGAACATCAGAGGTATTTCCTCAGCTATAATTCCCGGTCCTGTATCGGTCACCCTGATACGAACAACAGTGCCTGAAATCGTTTCGCCAGATGTCCAGTTAAAACCATCCGGACAACCCTCCGATAGTTTGTCAATCCCTATGGTTACCTTACCGTCTTCGGGGGTAAATTTCATGGCATTCGAAACGAGGTTGGTAATGATAATGTCGAGTTTATCGGGGTCGGTTGCCAGGTACACCTCAGTAAGATTGGTATCCACCAAAAGTTCAATGTTTTTATCGCGTGCATCCCATTGAAAACATTCGGCAATTTTGTGGCAGAGTTTTACCACATTAACCGGTTTGGATACCACATCGAGCTTGTTCAGGTCGATTTTCCGGAGATCGATTACCTGGTGGATAAGCCACTGAAGTCGGTTGGTGTTTCGTTTCAGGATTTCGAGCAGAAAACGGGCGTCGGTATCGTGCGAAAATCGTTGCAGCAATTGGTCGGCTGGTGAAAGAATAAGCGATAACGGAGTTTTAAACTCATGGGTGATGTTGGTAAGGAAACGCATTTTCATCTGGCTAAGCTTTTCTTCATGCTCGCGCCTTACCCGTTCTTCCCTGATTTCGAGCAGGAGTCTGTGGCGAATGGCTATTTCGCGTTGTATGAAATAAATAATCAGAATTCCAATAATGAAATAGGCCACTATCGCGTACCACCTCAATAACAGTGGATAGCGGATGGTAATATTCAGTTTTCGGGGTTCGGGGTTCCAGACTCCATCGTTGTTGGCTGCCATCACTTCGAAAACATATCTTCCAGGCGGAATTTTGGTAAAGGTAGCTTTCCGCTCAGCACCGGCCTCAATCCAGTTTTCGTCGTAATTTACCAACCTGTACCTGAAACGGTTTTTGCCTGGCAATAAATAATTATTAGCCACGAAAGAAATGGTCAGCGAATTTTGTTTCGATGGCAGGATAATATGGTCGGTATATTTGGCCGATTGTTTTAAGGGCGAATTTATTCCAGGTTTCAGTTCTTCATGATTAACGGCGATGGATGTTATAAGGGCTGTGGGGGGTAAAGGATTATATCGTATGGTTTGCGGTGCAAAAACTGAAAACCCGTTTGAACCTCCGAAAAACATCAAACCTGAGGCAGACCGGTAACAAGCTCCGGGGTTAAACTGGTTTCCCTGTAAACCATCTTCTTTTGTGAAATTTCTGACGGATTTGTTGCGGGGATCATACATCGATATACCGTTTTCGGTACTCACCCAAATGTTCCCCGATCCATCTTCGAGTATGCCGTAAATTTCACGGCCTGCCAGTCCGTCAGCTTCTGAAATATATTCAAACAGGCCTGTTGAAGGATCATATTTGTTCAGCCCGCCACCGCCGGTTCCAACCCATATATTTCCGTTCCTATCCTCATGAAGTGTAAAGATTTCAGGATGGTTTACCGTTACATTATTTTCCTGCTCATCGGGAATAAAACGTTTAAACCCATTCTGTCCGGCATCTTTTAAATTGAGCCCATGCATGGTTCCCGCCCACAGGTTGCCATTTCGGTCAACAAGCAAGCTCCTGACTGAATTATTGCTAAGTGATTTTGGATCGGAAGAGCTTAAATAGAACCTTTCTGTACCACCGTTAGAAAGAGAATAGGAATGTAGTCCCGTAGTGCCTGAACCTATCCACATCTTGTCCTCAAATTCGGCCAAACAATAGATTTGCTCTTGCCGGTCACTTAGGTAGTTTATTTGCTTGAATTTCTTAGTGTTGGGATTATATACCCATATTCCGGCGGTAAAAGTTCCGATCCAGATATTACCCTTCGAATCTGTTTTCAGGGCTTTTATACTTCGGAAAATATTTACATCAGTATTTCCCTCGAAAATATCGTATTGCTGGTTATTCGGGTTATAAGTGAACAGAAGCCCCGATTCGGTACCTACCCAAACCCTATTCCCCGGCCCATCGGTAAACGAGCTGATAACATTGGTATTCTGGCTTAGTTGGTAAATATCTTTAATATGCAAAAACTGGTTGTCGTGCAGGTTCATATAATATAACCCACCCGACCATGTGCCGGCCCAAAGCCCGCCATGCGAATCTTCGTACAGCACAAATATGCTGCTGTGGTTTAGTCCCGGATAGTTTTGCGTATTGTAATTTGTAATCTGGTTCCCGTGTATAATGGATAAACCTTTGTAGGTTGCCAGCCAGATACGTCCTGCCCTGTCTTCATAAATATCGCGTACCCGGCTGTTGGCAATGGTATGTCCGGTTTCGGATGGATTGGTATAATGGGTCTGAAGTTTACCATCGTAACCAACCTTATCGGCGCCGTACCAGTCGTAACCAATCCACACAGAGTTGGTTACCGGACGGATACTCTGGACAAGGGCATTTCTGAAGCGTCCGAAAAATGCAAGTGAATCGTAGGGATATTCGCTGAAAAAAATTGAACCATTATTGGTACCTAACCATAGTGTTGCATCTGCTGCAATACGCGCGTAACTCAATCCAGTAGGTGCAGGGTTAAATGATCTGTAACTGAAAGTTTGTGAAAGGGTGTCAACCTTCGCAAGTCCCCTCTGGTCGATCATCCAAAGTTGGCGCGATTTATCTTCGAAGACCTGCAAAACATTCCTGGTTATCTTGTTGCCTTCATCATCGGCATAATTGCATTGTACAAAACGGTCGAGCCTGAAATCGTAATAGCAAAGACCGCGGTTGGTCGAAATCCACATTTTCCCGGAAGTGTCGCAGAAGAGGTTTCTGATGTTGTTCCCTGATGGCGAGTTCGGGTTGCCTGGTATGTTGAGGAATTTCGTAAAGCCTTCTGTATTATAAAGATATAATCCGTGCTGTGTGCCAAACCAGATCATGCCGAGAGGGTCTTCGGTAATGGTGGAAATACCACTGTAGGTAAAACCTTCGGGGGGCGAAACTGCTCTGAATGCAGGGGTGTTAACGGTCTGACCTGAAATTTGTATCACAAATAACAGCATCAGCATAATTAATGCCTGCGTTCTTTTCATATCTCCTAAAACTTTACCTCAAAGAAAACAAAAAATGCGGAAATTCAAGAAATGCAATCCCCCTTCAAAACCCGTTGGCCCCATCGGAGCGAAATATCGATAGCAAATAGCGCCTCCCTAACCCCCTCAACGCCGAAAAATTCACAAACGCCCACTGCCAGACATTAGACATAAGACACCAGACAAAAAATTCGGAGAACCACGACCCCCACCTAACCTCATGGCACAGCGACCCACACCTTTAGCGGAACACTACCAATCAACCCACGCCTTTGGCGGGGCACTACCACTCAACAAATCAACCAATCAACAAATTAACCAATCAACAAATTAACCAATCAACAAATTAACGAATCAACCCACGCCTGTGGCGGGGCACGGCAAATTAACCTCCTTACTTTTCTCGCTATCAAAATTGTTCCAATATGCAACATTCGTTATAAACTGGTTTAAAATTGACAGAAGATTGGAAGATTTCAGGCAGGGGATTACCTCTGTGTACCCTTAAATTTGCCAGAAATCAATCAAACTCGAAATATATGAAGGCTAAAACATTTCGTGGCTTTTTATTATTCAGAAGGATTTTTATTTCGTTTCTGATTAGTATTCCAATCTTATTTTGCATTTCCTGCAATCGAAGTTGTAGTGATATCGGAGATAGCATTGAATTCAAT
>CAZMDP010000177.1:0-5182 GCA_964565015.1 uncultured Prolixibacteraceae bacterium
CCGAACTCGACAGGACAAAAGATGCCGGAGCCGGACCATTTGGATTGCCATACCGATGGAGGCCGCTCACCTGGGAATACGATGGTGCAACCTACGTTAACGAAAGGGTTACCGTTACTCAGCAAACCGGTTTTTCGTTTGTTGCACAAATGCGAAACTGGCTGCCCAATCACATCGGTGGCATTTTCTGGTTTGGCGTTGACGATGCCGGTTCAACCGTATATGTTCCTTTTTATTGCGGGATAACACAAGTGCCCCATACCTTTGCCGAAGGGAACGGCGACATGTTGACCTATTCGGACGATGCGGCCTTTTGGGTTTTCAACCGCGTTGCTCATTTCATTTACTTGTTTTACGACCGTGTAATGCCCGATGTAAGAAAAGTTCAGCAGGAACTCGAAAACCGATTTACCGCTTATGTGCCTGCCATCGATGCTGCCGCCCTGAAACTGCATGAAACCAATCCGCAACTTGCCCGTGAATATATTACCGAATACTCAGTAACATCGGCCAATAACACGGTTCACAGATGGAAAGAACTGGGTGAATTTTTACTGGTAAAATACCTCGATGGAAACGTAAAACAGGAAAAAGAAGGCGAGCTGCTCCGAAATCCGTGGGGATACCCAATGCCGCCGCGTTTTCCGGGCTATCCCGAAAGCTGGAAAAGAATAGTAGTGAAAGATGCAGGGGATAAGTTGAAGCAACCAAAATAAAAGGTCTTCAAACGTATATTTCCTGTCCTCCACTATAATACCATACAAAAAATTGTTTCTTTTCCGGGGATCGACCGAACGGTTAGACTTCCTTTATGTAACCGCATAATTTGTTTCGAAATGCTCAATCCTATACCTGAGCCATTCGGTTTGGTGGTGAAAAATGGCACAAATATCTGATCTATTATTTCGGGGGCTATGCCCGGGCCATTGTCTTTCACACAGATTTCGAGTTTATGGGAATCGTTTAACCCCGCTCCTATTTCAATTTTTGCCTGTTCGCTGTATTCGAGCGCCTGTATCGAATTTTGCATAAGGTTGACAAGCACCTGTTTTATAAGCTGTTCATCACATGGCCATAACAACTCTTCATCCTGATAAACCACAACCATTTCGATATGCGCTGAGTTATCCATTGCCCTGGCAAGCATAATACAATCGTCAACCATATTTTTCACATTTATGCTCTTTATTTCGGGCACAGGTAACCGCGTGAGTTTTCGGTAAGATTCAACAAAGGATGTGAGGCCTTTTCCCTGCTCCCTGATAATTTCGAGACCCCGAATTGTCGTCCTGATTAAATTTTCGTCCATTTGAGCAGGAGTTAACGGTTTGCCTTCGGTTTTTAAATAGCCCGACAAGCTATCGGCAATTGATGTAATGGGGGCAATAGAATTCATAATTTCGTGCATAAGTACCCTGATCAGCTTTAACCATGAATCAAGTTCTTTTTCGTCGAGCGCCTGGCGTATGTCCTGTACAGCAAGCAACAACAGTTCACTGGTTTGATCGCTGAATGAAACAGCCTTAACCGACAATTGAGTAATCCCGGTTTCATTCGAAATTGTTACCACCCTATGATCTGACGGACTAATATCAACAATAGCTTTATACAATTCGGGATAAGTTGGTTCCAATTGCCTGATATGGGTAAACACCTCGCGTCCAATCATTTTTCTGAATGCCGAATTGGCATGTTTTACAAATCCGCTGCGGTCGAAACTGAAAATTCCGGTTGCAGCGTGCTCAATCATACTTTTAAAGTATTGCTCCATCTGGCGGTTTTGCATATATGAATTCTGAATGAGCTTATTAACTGTTTCCATGTTGCGGTAAAGTTCATTTAATATGGAATCACCCGGCTCAAAAGGCATACGAAGGGTAAAATCTTCATTTTTAAATGCTTCGAAGAAATAATTTATTTGTTGGTTTACTTTATTCACATATCTGTACAGATCAGCAATGGTTATAATTGCTGTTATAATAAAGATCAAACTGAGAAATAAGGGTTTTTCTGATGACAAATACCAACCTGCAGCTACCGATACAGCAATCAACAGAAATAAACGAATCAAAAGATTTACAATAAATCGTCGCTCTTTCATAAGCCGTATTTCTTTAGTTTATTGTAAAGGGTTTGCCGGGTTATTCCGAGCAACTCAGCAGCCGCCGACATATTATTTCCCGACTTCGAAATAGCGTTTAAGATCAACCTTTTTTCCATCTCTTCCAGGTTTAGGTCAGTTTCGGTGCTACTTGCCATTAACCCGGTCCGGAAATAGAAATCATCCGGTTTAAGTATGTTTCCTTCGCTGAGAATTACAGCTTTCTCTATAGTATGCTGCAATTCGCGCACGTTCCCGGGCCATGCATATTTCAGCAATTTATCGAGAGCCTGCTGATTAATTTTTAATCCGGGCTTGTTGTATTTATGAGCAAATTTTTTCAGAAAAAAATCGGTAAGTACCGAAATATCCTCACCACGTTCCCTAAGCGGTGGCACTTCTATCTGAATGGTATTGATCCGGTAAAGCAAGTCCTCGCGGAAAAGCCCATCGGCGACCATCTGATGCAGGTTTCTGTTTGTTGCGCATATCAACCTGATATCTACTGGTATAGGCCTATTGGAGCCAACCCTTACAACTTCCCGGTTCTGTAAAACCGTCAGGAGCTTCGCCTGAAGTTGAAAAGAAAGATTGCCGATTTCATCGAGGAAGAGGGTGCCCTTATCGGCGATCTCAAATTTGCCGGGACGATTTTCGCGGGCATCAGTAAATGCCCCTTTCACATGGCCAAATAGTTCACTTTCAAACAGGGTTTCACTGATGGCACCCATATCAACCGTTACCAGCACTTCGTTACTGCGGTCAGACAACCGGTGGATTTCCCTGGCCACCAACTCCTTGCCAGTTCCGTTTTCGCCGGTGATTAAAACATTGGTGTTGGTTTTGGCCACCTTGCGAACCATGTTGAGTACCTTCGTCAATTGCGGAGAAGAGCCTATCAGGTAACGCTGGTCACGGTTAAGCTCACCGGTTAAGTGAACTGCTTTGTTCTTTAGCTGATTCACCTCTTTGCGCGACATGTTCAACTGGATGGCAGAGCGGACTGTTGCCAGCATTTTGGCATTGTCCCAGGGCTTTAGCACAAAATCAACAGCTCCTAACTTAAGCGCCTTTACAGCTAATTCCACATCGCCATATGCAGTCATAAGAACTACTGATATTTCGGGGTTAACCTCATGGATTCGTTCCAGCCAGTAAATGCCTTCGTTTCCAGTATTAACCCCGGCATTGAAATTCATATCAAGCAATACAAGGTTGTAATCATGGTTGCGCAACTCTGATAATATAAGGTTTGGATTTGAAATACAATGAACCATCTCATATTCAACTGATAGCAGAATATCGAGAGCGGTCAGCACACTTTTATTATCATCGACGATAAGGATTTTTCCCTGGAACATTTTTTTGTTTAAAAGTAATCCAAACTTTCAATACCATAAACAAACTGTCAATAATTTTTACAGTTTTTTGTCCATATTTTTTACATTCAAATCAGATACAATATCACAATATATTGATTTTGATAATATTATATTTCAGGCACGATTATGGAAATATAATAAACTCAATTTATACCTTTAATATAATAAACCATGGTTTCAGCAAAAGGAAACAACCTATATAAATATAAACCGGTAGTTCTGGTTATTTTTCAGATGGTGCTGTTTTTGGGGCTTGCTTCTGGTCAGGAAAAATGGAGCCTCAACGATTGTATTGCCTACGCCATTGAGCACAACCTCCAGTCGCAAAGGTTCGGATTGATGGAACAAATTGCCCGCGAAGATTTTAACCAATCGAAACGGAACATGCTCCCTTATATCGGAGCAAGCTCCAACGCGGGCATGAGTTTTGGCCGCTCCATCGACCCCAATACAAACCTGATTGTAAATACAGAGTTTTTTAACAATTCCTATAACCTGGGAGGTTCAATCGACTTATTCAGAGGATGGATGCTGCAAAACCAGATACAATACCAAAAATACAGGATGCAGGCAAGGTCACACGAAAAACAGGACAACCTCGATATGCTGGCCTTCAGCATTATGACCGATTTCTTTGAGGTGATTTACTACCGCGAAATGACCGGGATTGCAGAAGAACAGGTTAAACTGTCGGAAATGAGCCTGAAAAAAGCAGAAAAGCTCAGCGAAGCCGGGCTAAAAGCCAGAACTGATTTATTGGAGGTTATTGCCAACCTTGAACAGGAAAGACTTTTCAAAATCCAGGTCGAAAACAGGCTTGAAAAGGCTTTACTATCGCTGAAGCAAAAAATGAATCTACCACCCGATAAACCCATTGAGCCCGATAGCCCCACTCTCCCATTGATTGCACCGACCTATCACCAGGCAAATACCGCCAGACTATTTGCACAATTTTCGGCTATCTCACCCGGATTGCAATCAGCACTAGCCAGCTATGAAAGCATGAGGCAATACGTTGACATAGCCCGCGCCAGGTTATACCCATCGTTGGTGTTTAATGCATCTGCAAACACCGGGTTCTTTGAAACCAATCGTGATAACAACGGCAAAACTATACCTTTCAGGTCACAGGTAAACAATAACCGCAGTCAATTCACAGGGCTTTCGTTGCAGATACCGGTCTTTAGTCGGGGCAGTTCGCGCTCCGAAGTACGTAAGGCAAAACTTTACCTCAAAGAGGCTGAAACATATCTTGAGGAAACCAAACAACAGATATGGTTCGAGATTCAGAACAACAGCAACGAATTGGCTTCATTAGCGAAGGAAATGGAGCAGACCAAACGCAGGCTCGAAGCCGATGAACTTGCCTTTAATGCCGCTGAGAAAAAATTTGAGCAGGGATTGATTAGCACCGTTGAATACTTTACAGCAAAAAACAGGTTGGCGAGTACAAAAAGTCAGACCTTACAAACCCGTTTACAGTGGGAAATTAAGAACCGGATAAATGAATTTTATGAAGGAAAGAGGTTTTGGGAATATTGACGGAACATGGAGAAGGGAGACAGGAGGACGGCCAAGCGCGGAGAGCAAAGAGCAAAGCGAAAAAAGGTAAATGGAGACTATAGACCGGAGACCGGAAAATGGAAAGAGTAAAGACTTAATAAACATTGCTATTAAATCGAGGCCCCGTTAGGAGCAA
>CAZMDP010000178.1:0-5181 GCA_964565015.1 uncultured Prolixibacteraceae bacterium
ATGATGTTTTTTACGGTACCGATTATCATTCGCACCTGGGTACTAAGCGCGCCGGATTGGCCTATTACAATGCCCGCAACGGTTTTCAACGGGCCATACACAGTATCGAAAACGACTATTTCCGAAGCAAATTTTCAGAAGATATCAAAACTTTCGGAGCCAATATGGGTATCGGGGTAATCAGCGATACCGAAGCCCAACCCATCATTGTAAACTCGCATCTCGGAAAATTTGCCATCTCCACAGTCAGTAAAATCAATAACATCGATGAACTGGAACAGCGTCAGTTAAATAAGCGCCAGCATTTTGCCGAAACCAGCCAGGGAGGGCCCAACCCCTCGGAACTGGTGGCCATGATGATTTGCGAAGCCGACGACCTGGTTTCGGGAATCGAAAACGCTTTTAACCTCATAAAAGGCTCATGCTCACTGTTGCTTCTAACCGAAAAAGGGATAGTTGCCGCACGCGACAAACTCGGACGCACGCCCATTGCCATTGGGAAAAAGGAGAATGCCTGGGCGGTAGCTACCGAATCGTGCTCCTTTTTTAACCTTGGGTATGAAACCGTTCGCGATATCGGTCCGGGCGAAATCGTTCTGGTCACCTCCGATGGAATTGAAGTGCTCCGGCAACCCAACCAACAGATGCAGGTTTGTGCTTTTCTGTGGGTGTATTACGGTTATCCGCCCTCGTTCTACGAAGGGATTAATGTGGAAGCCTGCCGTTATCGTTGCGGGGCGGCGCTTGCCCGGCGCAATGGGGTAACTGCCGATTTCGTTTCGGGCATACCCGATTCGGGGATTGCCCATGCCGTGGGCTACAGCAACGAAAGCCGAATTCCCTACATGCGTCCGTACGCCAAATATACCCCAACGTGGCCACGCAGTTTTATGCCCCAGAACCAGGAGATGCGCGACCTGGTGGCCAAAATGAAACTGATACCCAACCGTTCGCTGGTAGGGGGTAAATCGGGGGTATTCCTCGATGACTCCATTGTGAGGGGAACCCAATTGATTGGAAATACCCACGATCTGTACGAAGCCGGTATCCGCGAAATACACATGCGTATTGCCTGTCCGCCGCTGCTCTACTCGTGCGAGTTCCTCAATTTCAGCCGCTCAAAAAATGTGGCCGAGCTGGCTACCCGTAAAGCTATTAAAGAGTTGGTAGGGAAAAGCGATACCGATGTTACGGCCTACAAAAACCCCGAAAGCCCTGAATATGCCGCCATGGTTGATGTAATCAGGCGAAAACTTAACCTTACCACTTTGAAGTTCCAACGGCTCGACGACCTGGTAGAAGCCATCGGATTGCCCAAAGAAAAACTGTGTACCCATTGCTGGGACAACAGCAGTTATTCGTAAGAGAGGAGCCCACCCCTGCCCTCCCTAAGGGAGGGAGTTAAGTGAATGTTTTCAGTAGGGGTTTACGCTCTATCAAAATCCGGGTAACTTCGACGGGGCCACAAGGTTCTTCTCCCTGGTTTGCATCTCAAGTTTTAGCCCCTGGATCACAAATTTCTTCACAAATGTTTGAATCTCGGCGGTATTGTAACCTGTAAAGGGTTTGTATGATATCACATGATCGGCTCCCTCTTCGATATATATCCAATAGGGAACCCCCATTTCATGCAGTTGTCCCAGAATGTATTCGGGGCCAAACACCGTAAGCTTGTTCACATTGCGCTTCGAAAGGGGCACGGTCATGTCGGCCGATCCGTGGAAAAACATCATCGGACAAGGCTTGGTGTTCCACTTCAACTCGGTTTCTTCCGAAATGATGGCACCCGCATAGGCAATATATCCTGCAGGCATAAAATCGGCCGGGAACTTCTTCGAATACTTCCCCTGATTGCAGATGTCGTAAATGGCATGAAGCGTTGTGATAGCACCTGCACTCGAACCGGAAAACATCACTTTTTTGGTATCAACGCCCCACTCTTTGGCGTTTTTAAGCACAAAGGCAATAGCATCGGTCAAATCCTGCAAGGCAATATCAATGGCATAGCTCATGGTGTCGGGCATCGTCCCAATCACGTTTGAATATCCATAACGGGTTAAGGCTTTGCGGTAATCGATAGATACCACCTGAACCCCGATATCGGTCAAATACCGAAAGTCGCCACCCCTGTTTCCAAAGGCCCAGCCTCCACCGTACATGTAAATCATGGTTGGCCGGTTTTCGGACGCGGCAACGGCAGGATCGAAAATCCGATCAACATAGAGAGTATCTTTGCCTTTGATGGCAAACCGATGGGTTTCTTTCACAACCTGAGAATATGCCGATGCCCCCAACATCAACCCAACAAGAAAAAAGAAGATCTTTAGTTTCATTCTGTTCATAATTTTGAATTCGAAATTCAAATCGGAAAATGCCCTGCCTGCTTGATAAGCGAAAAGGACTGCCAAAATTAGATTAATAGATTACTTGAACAAAGCATTTCCTTATTTAATATTCCATTTTAAAGTAGTTTTCTTCTTTCAAGATTTTCACGAGCTTCGATCAAAGCTTTATGAAGTTTTTCCTCTAATTCTTTTTTGGGTGGCAAATCTGTCCAGTATTCGGCAACGATAATTCCATCTTTATGTAATTCAAGCAATTCTACTTGCTCGCGGCTGGTTTCGGCACATAAGATAAGTCCTATTGGTTTTTCTTCGCCTTCTTGCTTTTCATATCTGTCAAGCCATTTCAGATACAGTTCCATTTGCCCTTTATCTTTTGCCTGAAACTTACCTATTTTTAAATCTATTGCAACCAATCGCTTTAGTTTTCTGTGAAAGAAAAGAAGATCGAGATAATAATCTTCACCATCTATTATCATACGTTTCTGACGTTCAACAAATGAAAACCCCTTACCCACTTCAAGGATAAATTGTTCCAGTTCTCTCAAAATAGCCGACTCCAGATCTTTCTCAAGATAAGTATCTTTTAAACCGAGAAAATCAAAAATATAAGTGTCTTTAAAAGTGTTTAACGGAATTGTTTCCGAATTTACTAACTGGGTATCTGCAATCTGAGTTCTTTCAAAAGTTTTGGTTTCGATATATTTTTTTAATTCCCGGACGCTCCAACCAAATTCGGCCGATTGTTTAGCATAGAATAATTTTTGCTCCATTGTTTTTAGTGGAAGCAGTTGAAGAAAATGAGTCCAGCTCAATTTTGTCATCAGCGATGTCACAATTTCAAAGTCGGCAAATTCATCGGCAAATTGCATCATCCTTCGCAGGTTTCGCTCGGTAAAACTTCTGCCGTAATTATTTTCTAATTGTCGTGCCAGTGTTGCGATAATTTGCATTCCATAGTCGGCCCGCTTATTTTGAAGAATGTGTTCATTGATGCGTTTGCCCACCTGCCAAAATAGTGTCGTAAGCGTGCTGTTTACATACGAAACTACCTGCGATTTGCTTTGCTCAATAAGCTGGGATAACTCATTAAAGAGCTGGTTTTCGGCTTTTACTATTTTATTATTTTCCTTCATCTTGTTTTCAAAATTATTCAAAAATATTTTTTCATACTCACTATTTTCCAATTCCTTACCATATTGTCTGAACCTTGATTAGAGCAGATTTAATGATTACGCTGATTAAACTTAGAGTTGATAAACCGTTTGAATTCTAAACTTTTACTGCCAAAGTTAATCAGCAAACCTACATTAATATTGTATGCTTCCAGGTAGTTTATTGGCTGGGCAAGGTGAACATCTTCCAGTTTTATTATTGCTTTCAGCTCAACTGAAATAATATCTTCAATGAGTAAATCAACCCTTTGTGTGCCTATTTGCTGCTCACGATAATAAATGGGCATCTCAAATTCTCATTTAAAACTCAACCCAAAATACGGCATTTCTATTCCCAAGGCACGCTGATAAATGACTTCCTGAAAGCCATTGCCCAGTACCTTGTGCACCTGCATAGCCGCTCCAATTATCTTTCCAGTAATTTCCTTGTATTTGTATTCTTTTAACATATTCAGTTCATTAAAAAATGTGGGTCGGCTTAAATTCAAAATTGCGGTGGGTTAAAAAAGTTAAAACACATTTGGGTCGTCAATGTGTCTCGCATTATTCTTTGTCAGTTTCGTTTTTCATTCCAATTAAATATTCATTTTTCATTGTCAATTTGCTTTTTCGTTGTCCTTTCTCAGCTTCTGCACAACCAATGCATACACCCTTGCTTCTATTTTAACTTAGGTACGAAACCGGTTTCTTTATTGGTTTCGAAGCTTTTAAGATAATATATTTTGTTAGGTACTCAATTTTCAGTCCTCAGTTTTTCTGATTGTGGACAATTCTGATTTAGCAGTTTCTATATATAATTTGCTGCCCACACCATTCCCAATCCCTTTGACTTTATCCTTTCGCCTTTTGCCATTTTGCTTTTACCTTTTGCCTTTATTCTCAACCTCCCCAGTTCTCCCTATCCAGGCTTCTATAGTGAATAGCTTCCGACAAATGGTAGCTTTCCACTTTTTCGCTGCCGTCGAGGTCGGCAATGGTGCGCGAAACTTTCAGGATACGGTCATAAGCCCTGGCCGAAAGGCCGAGTTTGTCCATGGCATTTTTTATCAGTTCGCGGCCAGGGGCGTCCAACTCAACATACTTGCGTATCATATTGGAGCTCATCTGCGCGTTGGAGTAAACCCCCTTATCTTCTTTAAACCGCTCCTCCTGTATTTGCCTGGCTTTCATCACTCGTACCCTGATATCTTCACTCCGTTCGGAGGCTTCTTTTTCGTCGAGTTTTTTAAAAGGCACGGGTACCACTTCGAGGTGAATATCGATGCGGTCGAGCAGGGGTCCCGAAATGCGGTTCAGGTATTTCTGCACCATCCCGGGCTGGCACACGCAATCTTTCGAAGGATGGTTGTAATAACCACAGGGGCATGGGTTCATGGATGCTACCAACATAAACGAGGCGGGGTATTCCACCGTAAACTTAGCCCGCGAAACGGTAATTTTCCGGTCTTCGAGGGGTTGGCGCATCACTTCGAGTACGGTACGCTTAAACTCGGGCAACTCATCGAGGAACAGCACCCCATTGTGGGCCAGGCTGATTTCGCCGGGTTGTGGAAAAGTTCCGCCACCTACCAGAGCCACATCGGAAATGGTATGGTGCGGACTGCGGAATGGCCGTTGGGTCATCAGCGAAGTATCCTGGTCGATTTTGCCTGCTACCGAGTGGA
>CAZMDP010000179.1:0-5170 GCA_964565015.1 uncultured Prolixibacteraceae bacterium
TCCGAAAGAATACACCACTGGAGGGTAAAGTTTTCGTTGTCGTAAAACGAAGCTGCCTCATCGGTGCTCCAGCTCATGGAGCAATGGTCGATGATGATATTTTTTCGCCTTCTGCCCCAGATGGCATCGTTTTCCTGGTTGGTAACATCGCCCATTCTGAACCTCAGAAACCGGATAATTACGTTATCGGCATTCACAAATACGGTATAATCGCGAAGGGTGATGCCATCGCCGGGAGCGGTCTGTCCGGCAATGGTCACATCGCCGTTGTTTATGTTGAGGTTGCTTGTAAGTCTGATGTTGCCCGAAACCTGAAACAGGATAATGCGTGGTCCCGACTGGTTAACGGCATAGCGTAGCGATCCGGGGTTGTTGTCGTCGCTGAGGTTGGTCACATAAATTACCCTTCCCCCGCGGCCCCCGGTAACATATTTTCCGTGCCCTTCGGCTCCGGGGAAAGCAGGCAGATTGCCATTACCGGCATAATAGTTTCCGCCAATGACCATAACCGGCGCAATTAAACCAATTAACGCCAAAACCATAAATGGATGTATGAACATTCTGATCATTGGGTACCTTCGTGTATGAATTAAAAATTACTGAATAATATGTTTCACAAGCGAATTGAGGTAAACCTCCAGGTTGGTATAATCGCGATGAAGTTGAAAACCAGCCGAATCGGAAGCATCGTTCGGGTCAAGCCCGTTCGAAATTTCCCATTCGTCGGGCATTCCATCGTTATCAGCATCGATCGGTGGAATGGATTGTTTCAGTACCGGCCAGCCACCCACATCGGCAGGCGAATCGATAATACCTTTACCTCCCCCCGAGAAACTGGCCCCGAAACGCTCTTTTCCTGTACGTGCTTCTTTAACTATCCTGTGGTCAACCTCATCGCGCACCAGCGATGCACCTGCGTGTTTCAACACATTTTCAAATGCATCTGAAGCCTTTTCGGTTTTCACTTCGGCATACGGAATGGGTTGCGCAAGCCGCGAGAATGCTTTGGCTTTTTCGTTTACCCCTTTACCCTGTACCCCTTTTTTCCAGTTATCTGCGGTAATGTCGGGATAACCTTCCACTACATTCCCCTCTATGAAAAATTTTCCGGCACGCAGGGTATCCGTATTGTAGCGCTTGTCGAAAAACGACTGCGTGAGGTCGAGAATACGGTAACGGACGTTTTTTTCGGTTGCAGGTCCCGGTTTGTAATAGTTGTTTACCATGTTGTAGTTACCCTCTTCGCCCCCATAAGCGCTGTTGTAGCCCCAGTTGTATATTACGTTGTTGCGGAAGTCCACTTGCTCGAGTTCGGGTTTATTGTTGTAGCGCGAGCCATGGAAACGGGGATTGCGGCTGGTATGGTCCGAAAGCAGGTTATGGTGGAATGTGGCATTGTTTCCTCCCCATATCCCGCCGTAACCATGGTTGCCTTTGCTGTGAACCGACTGATTCAGGCTTTCGGAAAGGATACACCACTGAAGGGTGAAATTGGTGTTTTCGTAAAACGAGGCAGCTTCGTCGGTGCCCCAGCTAAAGCTGCAATGGTCGATGATGATGTCCTTGTTCCTTGTCCCTGATATGGCGTCGAGTTCTTCACCCGAAGCATCTCCGGGCCTGACCCTGATAAAACGGATTATGACATTATCGGCCTCAACCACAACACCGTAGTTAACCAGGCAAATACCGTCGCCCGGGGCACTTTGTCCGGCAATGGTCACGTCGCCATGCTTAATGTAAATGGGTTTCGATAGTTCGATATTCCCGGATACCCTGAACAAAATGGTGCGGGGACCCTCGGTTTCGATGGCTTTTCTGAAACTGCCGTTCCCTTTATCGTTCAGGTTATCCACAAACAGCACCTTTCCACCCCTTCCGCCGGTTGTGAACCTGCCTCCGCCCTCGGCGCCCGGAAAAGCGAGAGGTTGAGAATTAACCTCAGGAATAAACAGGAGCAAGAGGAGTGAAACAGACAAAACTGCACCAATTGAATGTAAATACCTGAAAATCATTTCGACTCTATTAAACTCAAAATTTTCGGATAAAACTCCGGGCGTTGTGCCATTGCACAAACAACCCGGAGCCTTGTACAGACCTATTTATTCACTACTTTACTTTAATTATTTAAGCCAGCGCGGATCACCGATATTGTTGTCGATCAAAGCCTGGTTGGTAACCTTGAAGTTACCGGCCGCAACATTCACAAATCCCGGATCGAGCGTGGTATAGTTCGACGATACATCGAGCTTGAGGCTGCCTGTATAGAAGGCAGGAGCATTCCAGTAGTTGTTCCTCGAACACTCAGGATTAACCGTAGCGGCCTGGTTCGAATAGTATCCGGTATATCCTTCGGGTCCCGCAAAAATTGAGTTGGTTACGGTTGACTGGTTCTCGATGAACCGCACATACAGTATCCTGCGCGAGTGCGATACATTCCAGAAGGTACACTTGTCAATCAGAATTGAAGATTTTGAGCCAGGGAAATTGGATGCCGAATTGTCGAGGCGTATAAAATCGCGCGGTGCGGCAGCAACCCTGTTAAAGGTGCTGTTTGTAAGCCTCAGGTTAACCACATGGCCAGAGCGGAAATCGATAAAATCGCCGCCATCGTTCACAATTTCCGACATAATGCAGTCATTGATAATAAGTTCCTGAACTTTCAGAACAGCATTACCGCCATAAATCAGTGCCTGGTTATAGTTGCGGATTATACAACCTTCGAACTTCACCGAATTCACATTATAGGTGCCCGAGTTGAAAAGGACAGCCTGAGCCATTATGGTAGCCGGCGAGCCATAGGTCCCTATCATTTCGAGGTCTTGCATTATAAAGTTGGTAACGCCCTGATTGAGTACGAAGCGAACATAAACCTTTGGCTTGTTGTGCGGCAGGTGTCCCTTAATGGTCAACGATTTATTGATCTGAATGTCGCCGGTAGTATTAGCATAATCTCCCGGGAAGAGCACCAGCACATCGCCGTCGGCTGCACTGGCAATAACAGCAGCCAGATCGTCCTGTGGACTAACCGGAGTTGCGCCTCCCAGGTCGATAAGTGTGGTAAACGAAACAATACCGCGCTGTTTGGCATCACGATACAGACGCACCGTATAAGTGGTTTCACCGGTAAGTCCGGTAATGGTTGCCTCTCCGGCAGCTTTTTCCTGGGCGGTAATCGGGCGGTTTATATTACCCGGATTAATTATCAGGTGGGTTACTTCGCTTCCGGCTGGCCATTTTACCGTTGCACTGTTTGCCTGTATGTTTTCACCGGGTACGGGCAACAGTATATTTTCGGTAGCGGTACGGAAAGTAAGCACGGCATATTTCGAATCTCCCGTTTCGTTGCTGATGCCTTTTAGCCTTGCAGAGTATAGTGTTTCTCCTTCGAGGGCAACACTATATGGCCTCTGGTCGGGATTTAAGGTTACTGATTTAACAATATTGGTAAACAGCAGGCTGTCTTCACTGATTTCGAGTACATACTGCCGGGCGTCGTCGCGGATTGTCCAGGTAAATTCAGCGGTAGTCTGGTTCCGCACCCTGACTTCGAATTCGCGAGGCGTAAACACCCGGGCAAATTGAAGTTCTTCCACAAGCGGGTCCACTTCCTTGCACGATGGCAGCATCATTGCGAACAGTCCGCAAAACAATGCTATATATTTTACATTTTTCTTCATAACCTTATCATTTTAGTATCCATAGTCATTAACCAATTGTCCGTTGCTTGCATCGATGAAAACCTGCCAGATGGGCCAGTATTGGTACCGGTTGGGATCGCGGGCATAAAGCGATTCAATTTTGGCATCTGTCAGCCTGTTGGGCGCCACATACGATACACTCGATTCGAATTCGGCCGATTTATTTTCTGTTTCTCCCCTGTTGAACCCATAGAATATAAGGGTTTCATTGTCGGCAGCATACCTGTAGTAAACCGTTTCGGGAACATCGGCATAAGCGCCCGTGCGCGACCTTAACGCATACATTTTTGCTTTTGCCTCGTCGAGTTTTGTTTTCAGCAGGTTCCAGCGGATCAATGCCTCTTTCCTGATCATTTCGCCCGAAAACTCCAGTTTGTGTTCCTCAACAATGGCGTTAAACATTGCATCTCTGGTGTTTAACGAATTGATGTAGGCCTCTACTTTTACCGGCCATTCCGAAGCCGGGAAGGCACGCTGCCTGATCATCCTCAGGTATGGCGCTGCAGCAGCAGGTCCGTTGAGGTGATTGGCTATTTCGGCAGCCATCAGGAGCACTTCGGCATAACGCATATAGAGTTTATTAACCCCATCGTCGTTGGTAGAGGTAACATAACGCGTCATCCACTCGTAACGGAATTTCCCGAAATACCAGGTACTGAGGTTGACCAGTTCCTGCCGCGCAAATCCGTTTACGGCATTGCCATAGCGGTAGGGTACACAGGTAACATTGCGGCGGGTATCTTTCACGTCGTAATCGTAAAAGAGGTATGGAAGCGGGCCAGCCACTCCACCCCGGTTATTGCCGTTTGCATGGTACTGGTTGTTGGTATTGTGGCGCACGGCAAGAGTAAAGAGCATGCGTCCCCTTCCATCCGAAAACGGTATTTCCCACAACGATTCACCTCCCGCAGTAATAATGTCCTGGCAGTTCTTTTTGAATACGGTTTCAAAATTGGGTTCAAGCCTTGCAGTTCCACTGTTGATGATATCGGTGAGGTCCTGAAGGGCGACCGGATAGAGTTTTTCCTTAGTCAGATCGGGGTCGTTACTCAGTCTGATGCCGTCGGGATATTGCGAATAACCGGTTGCATTGAGGATGAGCCGGGCGCGCAAGCCTTTTACAAATGCTTTATTGATCCTTTCGGTGGTGGTTGTCCAGCTGGTCTGGTTTGGCCATGGCACCAGCGTGGCTGCTTCTTCCAGGTCGGCAATCAATTGTTTATAGATTACATCCCTGCTCGATTTGGGCAGGTACAATGTTTCGGTGGTTATGGGTTCGAACCGGGCTGGAACATCGCCCCATGCCTTGAGTAGGTCGGAGTAATAGACTGCCCTCAGGGTAAGGGCTTCGCCCAGCAAATGCCCAAGTTCGGTTCCGGGTTGCGGATTGCCATAGGCGCGTAAGCCCCTGATGCAGATATTGGCCCTTTCGATGCCCGAATACATCTGTGCCCAGGCGTTATTGGCCGTAT
>CAZMDP010000180.1:0-2551 GCA_964565015.1 uncultured Prolixibacteraceae bacterium
GTTTTTTTTTATCAGAAAACAGACAGATTAAGGTATGATTGAAACATCGGCAGTTATCGAAAAAGTTGTATTGGTTGGCTTGGTCACTCAGGAGCAGGATGAGCGGCAGGCAAAGGACTACCTCGATGAACTTGAGTTCCTTGCCGATACTGCCGGGGCAACAGTATTAAAAAAGTTTGTCCAGAAAATCGACCGGCCGCACCCGGTTACCTTTGTAGGACAGGGTAAGTTGAACGAGATTGCTGCATATATTAAAGCGGCCGAGGCCGATACGGTAATCTTTGATGATGAACTTTCGCCCACCCAATTACGCAACATCGAAAAAGTTGTAGAATGTAAAGTTATCGACCGCACAAACCTGATCCTCGATATTTTTGCAAAAAGGGCACAAACTGCACATGCCAAAACGCAGGTTGAACTGGCTCAGTATCAATACCTGCTGCCTCGGTTGACGCGTATGTGGACACACCTCGAAAGGCAAAGGGGTGGGATTGGCCTTCGTGGGCCCGGTGAAACACAGATCGAAACCGATAGGCGAATTATTCTTGATAAAATTGCCCGACTAAAAGAGCAACTAAAAAAAATTGACAAACAAAAAGCTACACAGCGCCAAAACAGGGGGAAAATGGTCAGGGTTGCCCTAGTTGGATATACCAATGTCGGTAAATCGACCATTATGAACATGTTAAGTAAATCGGATGTTTTTGCCGAAAACAAATTATTTGCAACCCTCGATACCACTGTCAGAAAAGTGGTAATCGGGAACCTTCCGTTTTTACTGGCCGATACGGTGGGCTTTATCCGGAAACTGCCCCATGACCTGATCGAGTCATTTAAATCGACCCTCGACGAGGTGCGCGAATCGGATATCCTTGTGCATGTGGTGGACATATCGCATCCCGGTTTTGAGGAGCAGATCGAAGTGGTTAACCGGACCCTGAGCGAAATCGATGCCGGCGATAAACAGGTTCTTTATCTGTTTAATAAGATCGATGCTTTTACATACATAGAAAAGGATGAAGACGACCTAACGCCATCTACCAAAGAGAACATGAGCCTCGAGGACTGGAAAAACTCCTGGATGGCTAAAAACAATTCACCGTCGCTGTTTATTTCGGCCAGGTTTAAAACCAATGTCGAGGATTTCAGGGCGTTGCTTTACGAGGAGGTAAAAAGGATACACGTGCAACGTTTCCCGTTTAATGACTTTCTCTACGATGTTGTTGATGAGGAGTATGAAGAAGATATGGAATAAAAAAATCCGGTTCGCAGAACCGGATTTTTTTATGGTTATTTTGCTCACTTCCTGAATCTTGGATCTTCCCTCAGCAGATATTCAGCAATCTGGACAGCATTCAGGGCAGCACCTTTTTTGATTTGGTCGCCCACACACCAGAATGTAATGCCGTTCGGATTGGCTATGTCTTTACGGAGCCTTCCCACATACACATCATCTTTCCCCGAAACAAACAAAGGCATCGGATATTGTTTTTCAGAAGGTTTATCAATAAGTGTCAGTCCTTCGGCATTTTCGAAAGCTTCGCGCACTTGCTCCACGGTTAAAGGCTCCTCTGTTTCAACCCATATAGCTTCCGAATGCGCACGTGCAACAGGTATCCGCACGCAAGTAGCACTTACTTCTGCATCGGTATGCATAATTTTTTTGGTTTCCCAGTTCATCTTCATCTCCTCTTTTGTATAATCGTTGTCGAGGAATACGTCGATGTGTGGGATGATATTCATGGCCAACTGGTAAGGAAATTTACTTATAGTTGGTTCATTGCCGTTGGCAATCTCTTTGATCTGCTGTTCGAGTTCGGCGATACCTTGTGCCCCTGCACCGCTTGCAGCCTGATAGGTAGCTACATGTACCCTTTTTATGTGCGAAAGTTCTTCAATCGGTTTCAGCGCAACTACCATCTGTATGGTCGAGCAGTTGGGGTTGGCAATAATGTTACGCGGACGGTTCAATGCATCGGATGCGTTCACCTCGGGCACAACCAGAGGAATATCATCTTCGTAACGGAAAGCACTCGAATTATCGATCATTACAGCACCATATTTTGTGATGGTTGATGCGTATTCCTTTGAAATACTAGCACCTGCAGAAGTGAGCGCTATATCTATATCTTTAAAATCGTCACCATGTTTCAATTCCTTCACAACAAGCTTCTTACCTTTGAATTCATATTCTTTGCCGGCGCTCCTGGCCGATCCAAACAATACCAATTCGTCGAGGGGGAAATCCCTCTGTTCGAGCACGTCGAGAAACTCTTGCCCAACTGCTCCGCTTGCACCAACAATTGCTACTTTCATTTTTGAAACATTTTTGTAAATTGTAACACTTTTTGTTATTCAAATCGAAACAAAAATACAATTTTGTGGAAATAACGTTAATATGAGTAACCAGGCATTAAAAATCTTAACAATTTCAACGCTTTTTGTCACTTTATGCTTTTGTTTACAGACCACGGCTAAAAACGTTTTTTATAATTTTCGCTCAGATGAATCCGGAATTTTATCTGAATGCGGGAAAATTGTTATAAATGAA
>CAZMDP010000180.1:2561-5168 GCA_964565015.1 uncultured Prolixibacteraceae bacterium
TATGAGTAACCAGGCATTAAAAATCTTAACAATTTCAACGCTTTTTGTCACTTTTTGCTTATTTTGGTTACAGGCCGGGACAAAAAACATATTTTATGAAATACGCTCAGATGGATCCGGAATTTTATCTGAATGCGGGAAAGTTGTAATAAATGAATTGATGGTTGATCCCACACCTTTGGTCGGATTGCCCGATTTTGAATGGATAGAACTTTACAATGCCGGAACCTGCAACTTGAACCTGGCAGGATGGAGAATTGTGGTGGGTAGTACATCGCGTACATTACCTGGTATAATTATCCCGGTTGACGGTTATGTAATAGTTTGTACGCAGGCAGCTTCTGCCGAATTGCAAAAATGGGGGTTAACAGCTGTAATTTCCCTACCTGCATTGCGCAACACGGGTAACCGCATCAGTTTATACGCACCCGATGGTTCTGTGGCCGACGAAGTGAACTACACCGATAAATGGTATAACGACAATAAAAAGAAAGACGGAGGATGGACATTGGAGCGTATCGATCCGCTCAGAAGTTGCGGCGAAGCCGCCAATTGGACCGCCAGTAAGAATCCCCGTGGCGGGACACCTGGCGCGGTCAATTCTGTATTCGCCAATAACTCAGATACTACACCCCCTGAAATTGTCTGGGTGGGCGCTGTTTCGGCAAATTCGGCAGAAATGGTTTTCTCAGAACCTATGGATACCATTTCCCTGAAAGAATTACAAAATTATTTACTTTCAGACGGTATGGGAATTCCTGTGGAGGTTAAACTTAAATCGGAATTTGAAATTGCACTCACATGGGGCAGACAATTACAGGCAAACAAGAGCTATTTTTTAACCATTTCAAACCTTACCGATGCTTGTGGCAATCTGCCCCTGTCCAATTCGTTTATTATGCAGTGGACTATTCTGGAGAAGGATGATGTTGTCGTTAATGAAGTTTTGTTTAATCCTTATTCGGGCGGAGTTGATTTTGTTGAAATATTTAACCGATCGCAGAAGCGGATTGATGCGGGAAAACTTGTACTTGCCGGCCGCGACAGGAGCCTTAACCTAAGGCAGCAGGTTTCGCTCCGGACCATGAACAGGACTATCGGGCCTGGTGAAATTATTGCTGTCACAATTAACCGCGATGCGGTATTGTCGTTTTATCATTCTGAATGCCCCGAATGTATTTACAACCTTCCGTCGATGCCAGCCTACAACAACGACGAAGGCTGGGTAGTAATCCTCGACGACAGCCAGAAGATTATCGATGAGTTTCATTACACCGAAAAGATGCACCATCGGTTGCTTCATAATGTTAAAGGGGTATCGCTCGAGAGGGTAAACCCCGATGTTCAGTCGGCACAAGCCGGAAACTGGCAATCGGCCTCATCGGATGTGGGTTACGCAACGCCCGGTTACCAAAACTCCCAATTTATGAAAACGCTTTCTTCAGGGGCAATGCTCAGGATTGAACCACAGGCATTTTCGCCAAATGGCGACGGCTACAACGATGAAATGGCCATTCATTACGAAGCCCCTGCCCCTGGCTGGGTGGCAAATGCATGGATATTTGATGCCTCAGGGCGACTTGTTATGCAACTTCTGAAAAACCAATTGCTGGCAGCTAGCGGCTCAATTGACTGGGATGGGCATGATGAAACCGGAAGCAGGATACCGGTAGGGCCATACGTGTTGTTTTTTGAGATGTATGACTTAAATGGAAATTTCGAAAGGTTTAAAAAAGCGATTTTTATTACCGATCGATATGATTAACATTTTTATATCTTTAGGTAGTTAAAATTGAGTCAAATTATAACTAAATCTGAAATGGAAGACCAGCAAAAAAAAGAAGAAGAAATTTTTGCAAAACTTGCCCGCCTTTGCAGCCGTTCTGAAGAATGTTCGCCCGATATACGCAAAAAAATCAGGGATTTGGGCGGTGATAACGATATGCAGGAAAAGATCGTCAAAAAACTGATGGATGAAAAATTTGTTGATGACGAACGATATGCCCTTTCATACGCCAGCGATAAATTCAGGCTCAATCAATGGGGGCGGATTAAAATAAGGTATTACCTTAAAATGAAAGGATTGCCCGATAAGGTTATTGAAGCTGGCCTTGCCGGAATTGATGAAGGACAATACATAAAGTTATTGGTAAAAACCATGAAGGATAAAGCTAAGACCGTTAAAAAAGCCAATAAGTTTGAAAAGATGGGCCAGATAATCAGGTTTACCCAGAGCCGTGGTTTCGAACCAGAACTAATTCACCGTCATATTCAGTCAATTATTGTATAAGGCCTCCTGCGGTATTCTGTTTTCCCCAACCACTTTGCAAATCTCATGTTGATCAATATGGATAAAATGTTTATGGTGATGTATCATTTGTTTTCTACCTTTGCGCTCCAATAATAATTTTTTATAGTTATGATTTTTAAAGAACAGGTTAACGACCTTGTACAGCGCCGGGATGCGCTGAGGAGGCATCTTTGACTACGATGCCAAACTATTGCAACTGCAGGAAGAAGAATTAAAAACCCAGGATCCCGATTTTTGGAACAATCCCAAAGAAGCCGAAGCCCAGATGCGAAAAATCAGATCAATAAAGGTCTGGA
>CAZMDP010000181.1:0-5159 GCA_964565015.1 uncultured Prolixibacteraceae bacterium
GTTCGCCCTATCCACACCTCCATTTTCAACTGCAACGCACGCCACACATCGGCAGTAAAACCATTTATTACCCTCTTTCAAACTACCTTGTCGAGAAGGAGGGGAAACGGGTACTCGAAACCTATTCGGTTCCCATAAAGGGCGAAAAAGTAACCGCAATCCAGAATCATCCCTTGTTCGAAAAGGCTTTTCATTTTATGCCCGGACGAAAATTTACGTTCGAAGTAAGCGGCACCGAAATAAAATGGCTTTCAGGGAAACATGAATGGGAAGTGAAAACCGACGAGTACAACAATGGCTATTTTGAATGTAAGCGCACCGGTGCATCGGCCTGGTTTTACAACAACGGAAATATCCATTATTTTGTAAATTATGTTGGAGCCCGAAAATCGTTGTTATACTATTTTTATCTGGGATTTTATAAGGTGCTTACCGGGTATTACGATCAACTTAAGATCACGGATATGCTCCCGCCCAATAAGGTTTATCCCGGATTCTTCCTTTTCTGGCACGATTTTGTGGCTCCTTTTCATATTTTCCTGAAAGCCCGGTACGAAATCGCATATCTTAATCTTCATGACGATTTCTATGCTTCGGAATCCAATCTTCGGGCAACCCTTACAAAGGGCGATGATGCCAGGATGACATTCACTATTGTTTTGAAAAAGGATTGTATTTCTGAATTTAGTTTCGAATCTGATAAAATAAAATTCAAGGCAGAATGTACCGAATCCTGATCATATTAACAGTTGTTATGGTGGTTTCGGGTAGCAGGGCAAAAGCTCAACCCACCTGGTTTAAAACCGATTCGCTGACGTATCGGCAATATCTCGATAAAGACTGGGAAAACCTTCTGAAAGAAGCCAAAAGCTCCCTGCGTATGGGAGTCGATTTTTACTATTTAAGGGTACGCGCTGGGATTGCAGCGTATGAACTGAAGAATTACCGGCTGGCAGCCAAACATTTAGGAAAAGCCAATGAATGGAACCCGGCAGATGAATTTACCAAATATTGGTATTATTATGCTTTGCTAATGGGCAATCGAAAAGATGAAGCCAATCTTCTTGCATCCGGCTTTAATGAAGATTACCTTGATCGGATGCAGATCGGACCGGTAAAAACAGTGAATACAGTACTGGTTGAATCCCAGGTCACTACGAACCAGAGATATAATGATTTGATGAGTGAAAACATTACCGACGACTACAGTTTTATGGCTTACCGTAATGTGCTGAAACAACAGTTTTACAAAGGCTTAGGTATTGACCACATGGTTACCGGCCGGTTAAACCTTTTTCATAGTTTCAGTCATCTGGGCATTAAACGCATGCAGATGTTTGGTCGTGCATTGCCACCTCGTCTCGACCACCTACAGGGAAGCAACACCTCGCAGTTTCAATACTACCTGCAAGCCCGATATATCCCTCATAAAGACTGGATGGTTACTGTTTCCGGTACACTGCTCTGGGGTGAGTCTGTGAGCCATTATTATACTTTCTCAGGTGCAGGCGTAGCAAAACTAAACCAGTACAATTACAGCATCGGCGATAAATATGTTGGTGCATCTGTTGCAAAAGAACTGGTGAGGATAAGGCCCAAATTGTCGGTTGCTTATGGCCTTATAAATGGTTATCGCCAGGTTCAGGGAAATGCACAGATGATTTTTTATCCGTTGGGAAACAATAATTTGTATTTTATTTCTGATATAGCCCTGCATAGCGATGAGAGCTCCGAAGACATTAATACTGTTTTTAATCAGAAGATCGGAATAAAAACTGGTCCTCTGTGGCTTATGGCCGAAGGTGCTACCGGAACAATGGAAAATTTTTCAGCCTCTGATGGATATGTGGTATATAATATGCCCGAAACCATAAATAACCTTTTAGGGTTTGCAATTTTTTTGCCGTTGCTTAAGTATCGTTTTGATATAACGGCCCGTTACCAGCGTTCCGATAAACAGGGCACAACATTTGATTACCTCAATCCTTCAGCGTTTCAGCAACAATCGTATAATTTCAGCGACAATAATTTTCTGATCAGTTTAAGATGGCATTTATGAAATATTTACTGGCTTTTATAATATTGGTATGTAACCTTTTTGCCACTGCGCAATACAGTGAAAAGGTCCTGAAAACTTTCGAACAGAGTTATGCACTCGAAAAAGCAGGCGATTTCAGAAAGGCCATAAGTTTACTGAAAGAGATTTACCAGGATGATTCATATGAAATTAATTTAAGGTTGGGATGGCTTTATTATAATGCCGGATTGTTCGAAGACTCAAAAGTGCATTACCGGAAAGCGCTTGCAATATTGCCCTACAGCGAAGAAGCCAAATTCGGCGTTATACTGCCGCTGGCTGCACGGGGCGAATGGGATGAAGTAATCAGATATTACAACCAGATTTTGGCCAACAATCCCGCGAATACGGTAGCGTTATACCGGCTTGGGCTAATTTACTATAACCGGAAAGACTACCCTCAGGCGGCCCGTTATTTTCAGAAAGTGGTCGATTTGTATCCATTTGGTTACGATGGATTGCTCATGTTGGCCTGGACTAACCTGCATCTGGGGAAATCGCGCGAAGCTCGGATACTTTTCAATAAGGTTTTGCTTTATTCACCGGGCGATGCATCTGCACTTGAGGGCATGGGATTATTGAAGTGAACCTCCAAATTTCCCTTACAGATTAATACTACCGCTCGCAAGGCTTAAATTTTTATTTTTACGGGAGTTCCCGATCCACTTCGTTTAACGGGATAAACTTCTCTTCCCGCCTGATATTAAATGAAGAAAGCCGCTCTCGCGGCTTAAGTTGTGGAGCTGGCGGGAGTCGAACCCGCGTCCAAACGAGGAAGCAATATGGTTTCTACATGTTTAGTCCCGACTTGGTTTTCGTGTAACGGCTGGATCAGGACCACCGACCATTACCTTAGCTCCTGAATTTCATCTGCAGCTCGGAGCTTTCTGCAAACTATCCCTCAATTGCTGCGCCACTGAACCCGGACGGCTGAAGGCGTGACCTCCGGTGTGACGTCCCGTTCCAGCACCTTGTGCCGGAAAGTGCTCAACCTACTGTTATTCGATTAAGCGGCGAGAGCGTAAGAATTTTCGCCAGTTATGTTTTGAACGCCATTGTTGACGGGCTGTGCGATCAATGCCCGACATGCTTGCATACCTCTTCTGCCCGCTGTCAAAACCGGTCAGCCCCGGTAATAAGGGACTACAAAAGTACAAATTTTATGCCTTAATTGTATGGTTTCCTTATATAAATTTCACCCCAGTGCTTTTTATACGCGGTGGCGAATACTTTTTCCCATCCATCGGGAAATCCTTCAGGGCGTTCGGCATCCATACAGGTCGAGTCCCATACCAATATGTCAATCCCCTCGGTTTTCGGGAGGTGGTTTACCTTAAATCCCTTTTCAGTAGTGAGGTAGCCATTAAAACCATCGCGGAGGGCCAATACCATGTTGTATCCGGCTGCAATGCGGCTGTTGTATTTGTTGTTGGTTTCGCACCAGTGCACAAGTTCCTTATGTACTTTCAGATATTGGGTATATCCAAGGTCATTGTCAATTTTCCCCATTTTGGTTACCGAATAAAAAAGGGTGGCCGAAAAAATGATCAAACTGACGGCATAAACCAACCATTTTCTTTTTCTGAATGCCGGAAGGGTAAGACCCATACATAGGGCAATAAACAGGGGCAAAACCGGAAGTATATAGCGGTGGGTAAAAAAGTTGAAAATAGAAAATGTTATCAGTGAGACAATCAGGATTGCGCTTATGGTGAAGAAACGGAGGTTTTCCGGTTTTTGCTTCCCGTAGGCCAGAACAGCTATTGAAATCAGGGCTGCAGCGCTCAGGGTATTTCTGCCGTAACGGGTAGCCAGGTTCGACGATGCCGAGCGGAGTTTGCTTATTATCCTTCCGCTTTCGTTGGCAATATAATCGAGGTGTTCATTGAAAAATGGCGTGCCATAAGCCCTGTTGTGCAAAACCAGGAATAGGCCGTAAACAAAGAGCGGGATGGCCATGATTACACCGTTTGTCCAGAAATTCCGTTCCCTGAAAGTTTTCCGGTTTTCGGCCAAATAAATCAATCCGAACACTCCGGTCAGGAAAACTCCCGTTTCTTTGGTCAGCACCATAAGGGTGGCCCATAGCGCAAAAAGCCAATATTTTGCCGTAAGAAAAGCATGTAGCGAAAGGATAAGGAACAGCGTGAGCAACATTTCGGGCAGGACCAGCGATGCCTGAGCCAGGAAAAGCGACTGTACGCTCAGTATGATTACCGACAGGTTTGCCGCCAGAATGCCCACATGATGTGCCAATAAGCGGTGGAAGGCAATCAAAACCAGTACCGATATCAACAGGGGAACCATCCGTACCAGAAAAATGGCTTCGGGCATCAGTTTTACCCATACCGACATAATAAAATAAAAGAGTAATGGATGTCCGCGCGAATTGCCGATATCGATAGTGCCGGGCAGCAGAGTTGGGCCGGTTTCGGTCATTTTCAGGATGGCAAGATAATACGACCAGGCCTCGTCCCATGAGAAAGGAAACCCTAAATGAGGTATTTTAACCAAAACCAAAATGGACATGGCTAATACCAAAAAAATATACCGGTGGTTAATAATCCTGTTCACGTGTTGGTTATTCGGTTTGGGGAGCTAAGATACATTAGGGATTAAAATCTCCTGAAAATTTTCTTAACTTTATCCACATAAACACCAAAATAAACGATTACCATGAAACGTACTGTATTGTTAATTCTGGTAAAGCACCGCCAGGAAACCGCCGAAATGGTGCAGAAAATTCTGACCGGATGGGGGTGCTACATTAAAACCCGCCTGGGCATTCACGATGGCGTATTGGAAAATTGTTCCGACAGTGGCCTGATTTTTCTCGAACTTACCGGAGAAATCGAAAAGCACGAAGAGATTGCCCGTAAACTCAACCTGGTAAAAGGGGTCGATGCCCGGTTGGTGGCACTCGAGGTGTGAATTATTGTTTTCTTCGAAAAAAGAATTGGAATGTTCTTTTTGTTCCTTTTCTTGATTTAGAGTTTCAGTGATGTTATTCTGATGGCTATTTTTTCCTTAATTTCTTTAGTTTTTTTTGATATCTCCGGGTTAACCATCAATATTATCTAAC
>CAZMDP010000182.1:0-5131 GCA_964565015.1 uncultured Prolixibacteraceae bacterium
TATACCTTCGGTATCAATTCCGCATAACTTGTATAACTGGTCGATGGTACCATGCCCTATAAATGTATCGGGTACACCGAGTATTTTAAGTTTTGATTTATAGTTGTTGGCGGCCATAAATTCTGCCACAGCGCTTCCGAAGCCCCCTTTCACGGTTCCGTCTTCGATGGTGATGATTTTGTCGAATTTCCGGAAAACTTCATGTAATAAATTTTCGTCGAGTGGTTTTACGAAACGCATATCGTAATGTGCCGGTCTGATATTTTTGCCCGACAATTTTTTAAGTGCCCTTTGGACATATATCCCCGGCTTACCGATTGACAGTATGGCAATCTCATCTCCTTCGGAAATTATTCTGGCTGTTCCGGGTTCGATTTTCTGGAAGGGAACCCTCCAGTTAAGGTTATTGCCGCAACCTCTTGGATAC
This sequence comes from uncultured Prolixibacteraceae bacterium, assembly GCA_964565015.1. GTDB lineage: Bacteria > Bacteroidota > Bacteroidia > Bacteroidales > Prolixibacteraceae > UBA1413. Next base: position 428 of record CAZMDP010000182.1, read on the forward strand.
CTGATTGAGAAGGGCCCCATATCGGGGAGTTGGGCGGTGTACATCATGTGCCTGAGGTCGATCTCATCCATGGGGGCTGCCACAATCATGTTCGGTATGGAGCGCATGTAGGCCAGATCGAATACGCCATGATGGGTCGGGCCATCTTCGCCCACAATTCCACCCCTGTCGAGACAAAAAACCACATTCAGTTTTTGAAGGGCCACATCGTGAATAATCTGATCGTAGGCCCTTTGCATAAAAGTGGAATAGATATTACAGAAAGGCACCATCCCCTGAGCTGCCAGCCCTGCCGAAAAAGTTACGGCATGCTGTTCGGCAATTCCCACATCGAATGCCCGTCCGGGCATTTTTTCCATCATGATGTTAAGCGAACAGCCAGTTGGCATGGCCGGGGTTATTCCCACTATTTTTTCATTCATTTCGGCCAGCTCCACTATGGTTTCGCCAAAAACGTTCTGGAATTTGGGCGCTTTTTCGAGGCCGCAATCGCATGTGTAGATCTGTCCGGTTGCTTTATCGAATTTTCCGGGAGCATGAAACTGGGTCTGGTTTTGCTCTGCAATGGCATATCCTTTTCCTTTTTTGGTATGCACATGCAACAGTTTTGGCCCCCGAATATCTTTTAAATCTGAAAGTACCTGCGTTAGATACGTTACATCGTGTCCGTCCACCGGTCCAAAGTACCTGAAATTGAACGCTTCGAAAAGATTGCTTTGCTGGAGCAGCATGTTTTTGATGGCACCTTCGGTTTTTTGCACAATTTTCCGGGTAATCGGCCCAAACCATTTCAATTTTCCCAATCCTTCCCAGATTTCATCTTTAAGCCTGTTATAGGTGTGCGATTTTGCCACATTGAGCAACGACTGGCTAAACCCTCCCACGTTGGGATCGATGGCCATATTATTGTCGTTCAGTATGACCAGTATGTCCGACTTGAGAAAACCAGCATTGTTCAGGCCCTCGAAGGCCATCCCGCCGGTAAGGGCGCCATCGCCTATTACGGCTACTATTTTACGTTCTTCACCTTTTAATTTTGAGGCAACGGCCATTCCAAGTGCTGCAGAGATCGACGTTGACGAATGTCCTACCCCGAAAGCATCATATTCACTTTCCTCTCGTTTCGGGAATCCACTGATACCCCCAAATTTCCGGTTGGTATGAAACACCTCTCGACGGCCGGTTAGTATTTTATGGGCATAAGCCTGATGGCCCACATCCCAGACAATTGCATCGTGGGGCGTATTAAACACATAATGGAGGGCAACGGTAAGTTCAACCACGCCAAGGCTTGCACCGAAATGCCCGGGATTGTTGCTTACCGAATCGATAATAAATTCGCGCAATTCATTGCATAAAACAGGCAACTGGCCGACCGAAAGTTTTTTCAGATCGGCAGGCTGCTGAATGGCTGGGAGTAAATATCCTGATTTCTCTTCCATTAAAACTTCTTTTCGGCGGCCAAAGATAGGAATTATGAATAAACTTTTTTCTGATAAAACATCTGTTCCGGCTATCCGATTTAATGATTTTTCACATCCGAAAACCAGAAATCCCCATTTCGGGAATTAAAAAAAAATGTATGTTTGGTTCGTTGTCAAACAAAAACAGAAAGCAGATGAAAAGATTAAATATTGTGTTGATTCTTTTAACCTCCGTTATGTTATTCTCTTGCGTTTCTTCGAAGAAATTCAGGGAAATGGAAGGCCGTCTCATGGGCGAAAACAGGGATCTGCGCCAGCAGGTTATAAACATGACCACCCTCAACAACGAATTATCGGCTGCCAATGAACGCTTTGCAAGGGCAAATGATGAACTGAACCAGAAGCTCGGAGCACTTGCCTATGAACAGGAATTGCTGACCCGTGCCAGGCAGAGCCTTGAGCGCGACAAGGAAAACCTTGAATCGCAACTTGAAGCTTTAAGGAAAGGTACCTCGTCAGAAATTCAAAGTTTGTTATCGGAGTTGCAGCGTGCACGCGGCGACCTGAACCAGCGCGAAGACCGACTTCGTGAAGCCGAGAAAACATTACAGGAACGAAATGCCCGATTGATAGAACTGCAGGAGGCCCTCAGGCAAAAAGAAGAAGCGGTCAATCGCCTCAGGCAAACGGTAGCACAGGCACTTACCGGTTTTACCAATAACGGGCTGACCGTTTTCGAGAAGAATGGGAAAGTGTATGTTTCGCTCGAAGAACAATTGCTATTCAAATCGGGACAGTGGGATGTTGATCCGCGCGGGCAGCAGGCGCTGCGCGACCTGGCCGCTGTACTTGCCCAAAATCCCGATATCAATATTATGGTTGAGGGACATACCGACGATGTACCCATGAGGGGGGCCAATCAGGTCAGGGATAACTGGGACCTCAGCGTAATGCGCGCTACCGCTGTTACTAAAGTGTTGTTGCAGAACAAGCAAATAGCGCCCGAGAGGATTATTGCTGCCGGACGCAGTGAATACCTGCCCCTCGATCCTGCCAAAACACCCGAAGCCAGGAGGAAAAACCGCCGCACGGAAATCATCCTTACCCCAAAACTGGATGAACTGCTCAGGTTGATAGAGGATAATTAAATTTTTACTTTCATTGAGTGTTATATATATCATTGGGGCTTTTATGTCTTTTTTCCTGATTTTACTGGTAATCGGGAAAAAGAATAAAACAAATGCCGATCGTTACCTTGCAGCCATATTTACCGTTTACGGACTTACCATAGGTGGTGCGTATATCGAAACGTTCAACCTGAATAATGGATTCCCTTTTATTCATCTGATGAACGTAAGCTGGTTGTTTTTGCTTTTGCATGGACCATTTCTCTGGTTTTACGTCAAATCGCTCACATATCCCTTATTCAGGTTCAGGTATTATCATTTGCTCCATTTTATTCCGTTTTTGTTGTTCTCCATTTTTCATTTTTCCGATTTTATTAGGCTTTCGGCTGACGAAAAATTAAGTATAATACAGAATGAATTATTCAGGGATTTTATTTTGTTCAGGATTGCAATTCCATCGGTCGGAATTTCAAACCTGACATACAACATTGTGGCATTATTCCTTCTACAGAAACACAGGGTCAATATCCAAAACCAATTTTCGAATATCGAGGACATTGACCTTAAATGGTTACGTACACTCGTTATTGCAGCGTTGGTCATTTTTGGAATCAACATTTTCCTTTTTAACCTGAATACCATCAAACCAATTGCCGGTTATTATGAATTATCGGGTTTTGCGTATGCTTTTGCCTCTGTTTATGTTTTATACCTTGGTTTTTTCGGCGTAAGGCAGGGGAAAATATTTTCTGATTATTCATATTTCGGGGCTGATGGAAAAAAAGTGCTCATAAACCATCATACAAACACTGTAAACGATAGAAACGAGTATTCGGAAACCATCAGTAAACTTACCAGGTTAATGGAGCATGAACAACCTTATCTGGATCCCGAAATTAACCTTGCCAAACTTAGCGGTTTAATGCAGATTAAACCCGAACTCCTTTCCGAAGTGCTTAACACGGCTCTTCAACAAAATTTTTACGATTTCATAAATAAGCACCGTATCGAAGAATTTAAAATCCAGTGCCTGAACAAAGATAAAAAGCACTTGTCGATATTAGGGCTTGCTTACGAATGCGGATTTAACTCGAAGGCAGCCTTTTACCGCGCATTCAGTAAATTTGAAGGAACCTCTCCAACGGCGTATATTTCGAAAGTCTCGAAATAAAGTGAGACCAATTATTTACTCAAACGGAACCCTTTTACAGAAAAGTGAGACTTCGGTTTTCTCAAACTGATGCAGATTTGCAGCAAAAATTATAAACAATGCGAAAAATATTTTTTCCCGTTTTGATTTTTGCTTTTACAACAAATTGCACGAACATGAAAAAAATTTTCGAAAACGAAAGAATGGGAATGCTTGAGCAAAACCAGGCTCAGCAGATCGGAACTTTTACGGAAGAATCAGTCAGGCATTTGCCCGAACCTGTAAAAAAATACCTGAGTATATGTGGTTATATGAATATGGAAATACCCATAAATGCCAATATTTATTGGAGCGATTGCCATTTCAGGATGTCGCCCGAAAAAAATTGGGGGAGAATCAGAAATATTCAGTTCAATACGGTTAACCCGATCGGAAGGGTAGCTTACATGAAATTCGAGGATATGCCAATATCGGGCTGCGATAAATACTATGACGGATATGGTGAAATGTGTGGGAAGTTGATGAACTTGTTCAAAGTAGTTTTCGATAACAGTCATGAAGTTGCTCAATCGGCTTTAATTACAGTGTTTGCCGAATTTTTTCTCGTTCCGGGCTACCTTTTGTCGGAGAATGTAAAATGGGATTACATAGATGGAAAGACAATCAGGGCTACACTTACCGATAAAGGGATAACTGTCTCTGGTTTATTTCATTTTGGAGAGAATGGGTTACCTGTGCGGTTCGAGACCGACGACCGTTATTATTCTACAGGTAAAAACAAGTATAAAAAAGTGAAGTTTTCTGTATTTATCGACAGTTATAAAAATCAAGGTAATATAAAGATAGCTGAAAAAGCCAGGGCTGTATGGCACCTTCCAGGGGGCGATTATGAATACTTCAAAGGAATAATCGATAAAGTAGAATTTAACGTCAGATAAAAATTTAAAAAAGAAATCCCAATGATTAGTAGAGCATTTATAATTTTGATAATGATGACATTAAT
>CAZMDP010000183.1:0-5129 GCA_964565015.1 uncultured Prolixibacteraceae bacterium
GGGGTTGGCCGCCGGGGGAGCATTTGTTTTTCAATTTTCAAATTTAAAAGAATACAGAGACTTTTTAAAACTGAAACTTCAATATTTCAGGTTCCATGTCAATATTGATCCCATAAATTATCCTTTGATCCCAATCTACTGTGAAGGCTTTAATATTCCTGTCGAGGTTGAAATTTGCCAGTGGTTTTCCATCATTACCGAACCAATATAGGGTATTATAAGTACCAATCCGAAAGTCCCGACCTGAAAACGGCACCATAAAAGCGCTGTTGCCGGCAATTGGCGATTTATAGAAAGTTTTTCCCGACCTCAGCACTTTGTTTACCAAAGAATTTGAAGATTTTTCGTTTAGCTCCGCAAACAATGGGCCTTTTATTACCGTATGCAGGCTCCCTTCTTCATCGAATATTTCTATACGGTCCCAATCAGAATATGCAGCAACAACAGTATTCCCATCTGGTGATACATCGCTAAATGTACCAAAATAGTTCGAAGCAATATTCATATTGTAATCAAACCCAAGTTTTGGGTACATGGTAAGAAAACGGGTTGCTTCCCCCTCACTGTTCATCAGGCAATTACTGTAACCATCCTTATGGCCAAGAAGGTTGACGAAATAATATCCGGTTGATAAGCTATAAACCTTTCGTGGATATAATAATGGAGATAATTTCAGGATAGAGGGCATTAAATGTTTATTACCTGTCAATATTTCATCGAGATTATAAAATAATAGTTTTTTTCCGTTCAGGTCGTGTACCATTATCTTATTTTCGTTGATAAGCTGGCAAGAGAACGGGTAGATTATTTCTCCAGGTCCTTGGCCTTTAAGCCCGAATTGATTGATAATTTTTCCAGTTTTTAGATTCACAACATGAAATGCCGGGCTAACATCCGGATTGTTCAAAATAACTGTATTCTCATCAATCATTAATATTTGTACTGGGTTAACCAACTCATCAATCATTGCTACCTTGGTGGCTTTTAGTTCTTTCTTGAGCGGAAACGAGCCGGATGTATATTTTACTACGGTTTGTGCATAAGATATTTGCAACGTAAGCAAAAAATAAACGATGGTTTGAAGTAAAATTGATCTCATAACTTTCGGGTAAAAAAATAATTAGTTTATTGAGAATTGGTGGCTATCTCGATTTAAGATAGCCACCATAGCATTTAATTATGGAATATCTGGTGGTAAAGAGGGGATTGTTGTGTAATTTTTCCAACCACCACATGCCTGAGCTTCTCCACCTGCATCAAAACCACAAGTAGAGAGTTCGTCTGGTACACATGCATCACTACAAGGCCGTTCGGCTCCAAGTTTTGGCATTGCTGCAAAAATAAATACCAAAAACAATACAGATATTAGAAATTTGTTTTTCATGTAATACTTTTTTTAAATTTTAATTTATAAAAATCAGATTCTCCCGGCCCCGCAAAATCCCTTTGCAGCAGCCGCGTGTTTGATTATTCCGTTTATCTTTGCATAGGCGTTCCTCCGGTTAGGTTAAAACTGGCCAGAGGCAATACCGGGGCGGCATACGGCAATTCTTTGAGCGGAAAAGGTATGCCGCCCGCTTTTTGCCCTTTAGCATTTGTTTGTAAAATATCTTTTTGATGAATGTCAGTGTGAGAAATGTTTACCTGCCGGGTTTTACCGGTTGCAGTAATTGGGTATGTCACATTTTCCAAAGTCATAATTTCATCTGGGTTCAGCATCCCGAGGGTCGTTCGCCGGGGGAGCTTTTGTTATTTAACTTTTCAAATGTAAAAAAAAAAATGGGATGGGTCCATCTGTTTTTGTTTTTGTTTTTTGAGTTTTTAACAAAATTTAAGGATTTGTTTAGTATGGACACAAGACCAAACCCTGATATGTTCGAAGCAAAGTCAAAAAGGCACACGCAGGATGATTTTTGTACCTAATCAATTAATCCACACATGTACCTTAGTATTTACATTAATTTTTTCATTATCATAGTTTCATTTCTGGTTTCAGTATCACTGTCACTCTAATATATCCGTTTCAGCCAACGGCGGTGGTCGAAGCGCCCATTATGAAAATTGAACAGCACCAAAGTGGCTTTGCCTGCAATATGCTGTTCGGGAATGGGGCCAAAATAGCGTGAATCGTTGGAGTTATGCCGGTTATCGCCCAACATAAAACAATACCCGTGGGCAAAACGGTAGGTTTTGGCCGGTAACCCGCCAACCAGGTAATGACCATCGCGGTTTTCGGGGGTTAGCCCCTCTGTGTTGGCCATCAGGTTCCAATATATGGCAACCTGAGGTTCCGAGAGCTCAACAATTTGCCCTGGCTTTGGCAAAAGCAGTGGCCCAAAATTGCCAATGTTCCACCGGAAATAGTCTGAATAGGGAAAAACCTGTGGCTGACCGGAAGCTGCTTCACCGGAAACAAAGGTGTTCCTATGTTGGTAAAACGGGTTATGCTTTACCCCGACCGGATGGGGCAGAAACTTTCCGTTAATGAAAACGGTGTCGGAAACAATCAGCAGGGTATCGCCGGGAATTGCCACGCAACGTTTAATAAAAAACTCGTCGCGGTTACCGGGGAGCCTGAAAACCACCACATCGTTGTTTGCCAGCCGGGTATATCCCCTGAGGCGGCGATGTGGCCACCAATCGTCGTTGAAACGTTCTTTGGCGCTTTCGCTCAGTACAAAAAAGAGGTTGAGCCAGGGCAGTTCAAAAGGCGAACGCGGCAAAGCAGGTCCATAGGCGGGTTTAAACACAATAACCTTATCGCCGGCCAGCAGGGTGTCTTCCATCGAACCCGACGGGATGGCATAAATTTCGAGTACAAAAACCCGCATCCAAACGGCCAGCAATACCACACCAACTAACCCAATGGGTGCATACAGCCAAACATGGCGGTTGATATAGCGAATAAACCCAACATTACTGTTGGCAAGCCAAATAACCCCGGCTATCAGCACCAGGCAACCGGTGAGCCAGAAAATCCCGGCTATCAGCGGCACCAGGACCAGGATTACGATCAGGATTGCTTTGGTTTTTTTCAGCATAATTTGGTTCAAAGCTAAAGTTTATCCATAGATCAATTTTGTGGGGTTTTGTCGGGTATCAAATATTCTCAGAATTTCAATTACGTCGTTCTTTTCCCGATAAAAAATAGTATTATGCTTTGTTACAACACATTTTCTAATCTTCTTTTTATTGTTCACCAAAGGAAACTGTTCCGGATTTGTCGTAATCTGATTGACCAGATGGTCAATTTTATTCAAATATTGATTTACAACAGCATTGTTCCAGTTAGATTCCAGATAAAAAAGTGAAAATCGAAAATCGGATTCAGCAAGGGGAGACCATAAAACTTTCTTAGACATGAGAATGTTTTTCCCTTGAATTCTTCATTATCTGAACATGCGGGGTACCTTTTCCGGCATCTAATTCTAATATAGCAGATTCAATTCCTTCTATCTCTGATTCACTTACCCCAATCCAATCGTCGGTTTCAATTGAACTGTTTAAAAAATTCTGAAGAATTCCATCAAATTCTTTCAATTTTGCTGAATCTAATGATTCAATCTTTCGAATGATTTTGACTCTTAACTCTGCCGTTTTCATATTTCGTGAATTTACGCAAATATAATTTATTTTGCAAACTGTGAACTGTAAACTGAGAACTCCGAACTGCATTATTGGTTTGCAAACACCTGCTTTCCACCGGAATAAAAGAAGGGCTGTTCTTCGCGGCCATGGTCAAGGTTGCGGAGCCAGTAGAGGGTGTTGCCCGGTACTTCGCTGAAGGCAACATAGTTGTGAGTGGCTACAGTGGTCGAATGGGGCACCCACCGGCCGTCCCAATAGAGCAACTGGTAGCGGTTGCCCGGCACAATGCCGTTGTTGGCGTTGCGGGGCGCTACCCGTATGCGGTCAACTGTTACCCTGCGGCCCATATCCATACCTACCCACATTTTGCTGCTGTAAGTGAGCATATTGCCATCGAAGGCCGAAGAATCGGGCCTTTCGGCCAACATTTGCCCGTCGAATTTGTAAAATACCGGTTGGGGTGGCTCTCCCGGGCTGAATACCGGCAGTGGCGAAGCTTCGCTGGTCCCAGGCAATGGTTGGCGGGAGAGGAATTCCAGTTCAGCAATTTGCAGAGCCCATTTTGTTGTCCGTATCCGATAATACCTGAAAAACCCTTTAACCGCAAGTTCAAAATCCTGAAAAAATGGACCTAAGGTATCTTTTACTTCTCCAAGTATTACCGGGTGGTGAAAATCAGGTTCATCCGATCCTTCAATAACTGCTCCAGTGTTTGCCATAACAAAGTCGAAAAGTAATGCTTTCGCAGGAAATTTACGGGTTACAGAAATATCCCCTTTAAAATGATCCGGACGAATTTCTACAGGGCCGGTGGAAGTAACCGTGACTAATTTACTGACCGGGAACAATTGACCATCTCTGTAGGTACATGCAATACCTGTCAGTCCGACTGGAATATTCTCAAAAATTACGGTATTTAACCCTTTTTCAGCTTTTCCCCATCCAATGGCTTTCCATTTCCCATTAATAAATAGGCAGAACCAGTAAAAATCAGCCTGATATTTTTCGGCATCAATATCCACTTTTACATCAATCGATTCGATAAAATCAGATGTAATATCCATTAAAAACGGGTTTTCAAAAAATGACGGGAGTTCCTCTCCTTTTAGCCGCAATGCAGCAGGCGTATTGGATTGAATGGCATAAGTCCGTTTATACAATTTAGTTGCCCGTTGGGGATTGTGTGGGATTGATATTCTCCCGGGTGTTTGATAAATGGCAGTAAATAATGTTTGTTTTCCGTCCGGGCCCTGCGTTAAAACCATACTATGTCCCAAATCAGTATCACGCCAACATGGAATAAGTACCTCGGCTGCCGGTATTCCCACAGTCCTTGCCATCTGGCCGACCAACGATGCATGATGCGTACAATCCAATGATTGGGATGGCCAGTATATAATATTGAAAAAACCCAAATCGCAGGTGTTTTCCTCGCTGTTCCAACCCTCTCCGAATTTAGCTGTATATTGCTGAACAAAGTCAATCGCTGTAAATTGACTACCCTTGAGGCTGTCGTGCTGCAGCAGGGGCATGAAATGATC
>CAZMDP010000184.1:0-5128 GCA_964565015.1 uncultured Prolixibacteraceae bacterium
TTCCATTCCGGCAGCATTTTTAAGCACCTCTTTCGTAAAAGTTTCAACTTTGGTGCCCTTAGCATAGGTGCGGTAGTTTATATTGTAATAAACTGCCTCTCCACCGGTTTTGGCGCCAGCGTCTTTAATATTTTCGCTTTGGTAAGTTATTTTGCAATGCCTGGCATACGGAAGGGGCAGGTATAGGTTGTGTCCGCGCATTTCATAACTGGTCGAATCGGAGACCGAAGAAGAAAGAGGTTCTCCGGTTAGCTTTCCTCCGCTCAGGATATCGAATGCTGTTCCCTCGATAGTTGGTTGTGGCTGGTTGTCAAAATAAATACGCATGGTGCCATGCCCGGAGTTTTCGCCTGCAAAAGTCATCCAGAACCTGACTATGGCCCCGGGTCCATCGGCATCGAACATAACATACTCCAATCGCCCATCAATGGTGTCGGTACGGATAAACATGGTACGATCCCAGTTGGCAAACCACGAAGGTTCGCCTGGAGCTACTGTTGCCCTGTCGTAACTGCTGAACTGAGCCAAAGTAAATGGTGGTTCAGGGAACTGTGCCAGTACTTCGCGGTTAACCATTTCTTCAAGCAAACTTTCAAGCGTAACGATTTTTGGGGTACAAGCAGTAAAGCAGAGGGCCGAAATCAGTATCAATACAATTTTATGTCTCATTTTGTGCCGTTTTTAAGTGATTCCTCAAGCCTAATTGCTTCGTTGTAATTTACGACATAAAGCCACCAATTGTTTAACTTTCCGTCTGCGTGGTTTATTCCACCAAAATGGGGTATGTGTCTGAACCACCATTTCATATACCCTATATGCGAACAATCCCACTCACTGCAATCCATGTATCGTGCATTTTCATCCCTTACATCGGGATAGTACTTCCAACTATCGGCATATGACCAGACCTTTTTACGGTTTCCCCAATCGTAGTCTTTCTCCCCGTTTGGCGGGAAATGGATATTCCCGATGTGTGACCTGCCAGGGTCGAACTTGTCATATATCGTAGCATAAGCTGCATACCTTTCCCAATTGGTCAGCTCTTCTTTTTTGCTTTTCTTGTCGTAATTCCACCATCCGAAAACTTCCATCATGGTTGACTCGAACCTGTGGCCATAACTTTCGAGTGCGCAGGCCAGGTCACGTTCATAGTTCAGCCCCATTACACATAGGTGTTCGGTACAGTTCACATCCTTTGTGGGATGAGAATTGAGCCAGAATGCATTTTTGCCCATCATATTCGACTCCCACATTCCGCCATAAGGAAAAGTCCATACCCACACTTCGTGGATTTTCCCCTCGTCGCGCATTTTATCGAACCCGAAATATTCGACAAACGCCTTATAATCGAAACTGGTTTCCTGTTCCTTTAGCGTTTTCCAACCTGGTTCCTGCAGTAATTCCACAACACGTTGTTCAGTAAGGCGTTCACCTGTCTTTTTCAGGTATGTAAAATAGGTTTTTGTATCGATTATATCCACAATATTGTACTGCACAACACCATGGCTTATCTCTTTCAACGCTTTACGGTATTCTTCAGTTAGTTTCCAGGGGTCGTGCCACTGGAAGTTATAACCTGGGGTTTTAAAGGTTTCGTGGATCCTTTTCCCTTCTACTATTGGGTCCTGGATAACTACCATGACATTTACTGTTGTGGTTTTATCAGTGTCCAGTTGAACAGGATTGTCCAATGATCCCTTATTGTCATCGAACAGAGTTGTTTCCATGACACAAAGAGAGCAGAAAATTACGAAGGGAAAGGCCAGAAACAGGGACAAAATATTAACTTTCTTCATTTTTCGATGAAGTTATTGAAAAATTACATATTAAAAGGAAAAGTATTTTAAACAGGATATAAGCCCGAAAAAATGAGATCAGAATTTGGGCCGTTTGCACAAGATTATCAACAAAACCAAACTATAAGTGATTAAATTGAAAACTCAATGCAAACAACCCAAATAAAAATCTGGCAATAACGAATTTGATTAATTCAAGGCCACAAATACGGTTGTTTCCCCGTCGTTAAGCAGGATATAAGGTGTAGTAGCAGTACCAGTTTTAGTACCTGAAATTACCCTTACGTAGAAAATACCCTTTTGAACCAGGTCGGTTTTGGTAAAAACGGCTTTCCCATCAGCTCCAGTGGTTTTTGTTTTAAAAGGAGTTGCAGCTGAATTAAAATCAGCCTGGTTATTATACAGGTTGACGGTTGCACCAGAAACTTTTGTATAAACAGTTGATGTACCACTGCCGGTTACAGTTTCGGCCACCACAACCAAAGCAGGTTCAGTTTCCGAAATAACATCGAAATCGAAATCTCTATCGCACGCCGCAAAAAAGATTAACAATAAGGCGAATACTAAATATTTTTTCATAACATACAAATTTTAAACGTAATTACATTTCACTGCCAGGTGCACCACCAAATGTATAAACTTGTTGACCGTGCATTTGCAACTCAGGTGCAGGAATTGGGAAATGATAAGCGGTTCCCGGTAATAAAAGGCCTTGTCGCCTTTTGTCGAAGAAACCTAAATGTGCCCACACGAGGTCACATTCTACATATCTTTCATAGAATAGTTTGTTAAGCAGATCACTGTCTCCATCGGTTGCCGGAGGCAAATTGCCAACTCCCACACGCGTATTGTTTATAAGCTCTGCTGCCCCGCTTATTTGGTTGGTCCTGATTTTAGCTTCGGCAAGATAAAGGTCGTTCTCAGCCTTTAGGTAATGCCCCACAAGTCCTGCCCCTGCATTAATCACATCAAAATACCTCCAGTAGCGGTATTCGCAACGAATAAAATAACCATAACCTTCACGGGTAACACGGCTCCAGCCAAACCACTGATCGCTGGCTGCGTCCCAACGAAAGTATTTTGCGAGACGTGCATCGGGGCAATTTTTGATTTCGCCAAGGCGGTTTACCCCCTCAGGCCACGGATACACTGCTGCCGGATCATTTGGAGCCATCTGGTTCATCAGCCATTGATGTGCACGAATCCAGCCCCAGTTATAAAGCCCCAGGTAGTTGGCACCAACATCGCGGGTCATTACTTTCCCTCTCCAACCTTCAACATAAGAAACATTGAGGTCGGCAGTCAGCCCTTTCTCGGCATAAGCCCTGACTTTATTCCAGTCGGTGGCAGCATTTTCGGCCGGAGTACGGGCATTATTTACAAGGAAACGTGCTGCCATTGAATTGGCAAACTGAAGCAACCTTTCCTTTGTAAAGGTCACTCCTGGAATCACTTCCGCATAATCGGCATTAACTGCATCACTCTGAATCAGGGCAATAGCATCGTCTAATCGTTTAATGGCATGTGCCATTACTTCTTTATAAGATTTGGTATTAGCAATAAAGTCAAAAGTAACTGCATCATGCTCTTCAGTGAATAAATATGCTTTGTCGTACAACAAAGCAATATTGCCATAAAGTAGTGCCTGAATAATATATACGTGTGCTTTGGCCCGAATGGTATAATCAACGCCACCAAGTACAATTTTATAGTCAGGGTCTTCGAGTATCCTGGAAAGTTTGATTACAGTGCCTACTCCTGAATAAAAGTTATACCATGCGCCGAAATTGATAACAATCACAGGATCGGGGTGCTGGTCGTTGAACAAAGGACGACGAGGCCTGAACCACATATTTCCTGAGCCCCATCCGGGAGTGCCCGCCGAAAAAAGATCGGCATTGGTAAATCCAATAGAGGGACTTGCAGCTATTGCGCCATTATACCATGTGTTATAGCCATTCTTAATTAAAGCATAAAACTCTTTTGGTGTATATAGGTCAGCAATATTTGGTTGATTCTCATTTCTGACGTCAAGGCTCTCGAACAGATTGTTACATGAGGCCAAAAACAACACTATTGTTAGCGAAAGAATATATTTTATCTTTTTCATATTGCAAAATCTTAAAATGTTATAGCCAATGATCCACTAATCATCCTGTAAACCGGATATGATTCGTTCGAGTCGAACCTGAAAGAGTTTGCGTCAACGCCTTTTGAAGTTTCACGTCTTCCTGTTTCAGGATCAAAACCGGGATAAGTTGTAAGGGTGAGCAAGTTTCGGCCAATTGCACTTAATCGGAAATTTTTCACATACTTGTCAAGGCTGGCCAGTTTAAAATCATAACTGAGCGACAATTCCCTCAGTTTCAGGAAAGTGGCATCGAAAGCCAAAACATCGTTGTCCCACCCAAGAATACCACCGGTTTGTCCACTGTTTTCATAATATCCAATGGGTTTAACGGCATTCCACGGTTTGCCCGATTGGTCAAGCAGTTTTGGCTCAACAGTATAACGGATGGAATGGTTATATACCTGTCCCCCCTGCTGCCAGGTAGCCAATGCATAAAGTGTAAGTTTTTTCCACGATAGTGTCGAGGTAAGGTTCATATTAAAATCAGGGTTGAAATTGGCAGCCGGCAGGGCAGCAATATTACCCTTGTCGTCGCGGATCTTCACCGGTTTTTCATTGATTGTGCCGATGGCAGTTCTTTCAACAACAAAACCCTGGTTGTTCACCACAAACCATTCGTTTACCGTACGTCCGGCAGGAACCTGGTTTTTCACATCATCTAACGATCGGGCGAATTTGTCAAGGTAAAGAACACCAAATTCAATTCCTTCTTCGATCCGGAACCGGGTTCCATTCAACATATAGGGAGTAGCATTAAGTTTTGTAATCTTCTGACGTACCCGATCAAATAACAGCGACACATTCCAATTGAGATCATTACGTTTGATGACATGATAGCCTAAACTGGCCTCAAATGCAGTAGATTTTATGGTACCTGCATTTTGCCATTGAAATGCGGCTCCCGAAAGGGGAGTAATGGGCACCTTTAGTATTTGGTCGGTATTTGTAGCATTTGAATAGCTAAAAGAGAAATCGAAACGATCTAAAAAACGAATATCGGTACCCATCTCAAGTTCTTTTGAGAACGATGGTCTAAGGTTAGTGTTTCCCAATGTTTCCATATTCCCTGCAACACCGTTGGTGAGAGAGAAGACTTCGTACTGAGCCTCAAAAGGAGGACGCAAACCAGCCACACCATACGATGAGCGTATTTTCCACTCATCAATACCTTTTATTTTGAAATCCTGGGTAACACGCCATG
>CAZMDP010000185.1:0-5128 GCA_964565015.1 uncultured Prolixibacteraceae bacterium
CCCTGAAGATTGGCCGGCTGTGTGCCCGGCCGGGATGAGGAAATCAGCAAATACCGCCCATACTGATACAGCAGTGCCACCAACGATGGGTCAAGGTCGTCGTTAAAGGTAATCACCCTCTGATCGGTCGGCCTCATAGAAATTTCAGAACTTCCCAGATCGATGTTGACCCTGCCGAACAGGCTGCTGTAATCGTTCACATGACTGGTTTTAAGTGTTTTAAAGGACTTCCCATCAATGGCTTTTAGGTAATCCTTACATCGTTCACCGGGATTTCCGCTGATATCGTTGTAAGCCACAAAACTTGTGGCAGCTACCAATTTTAGTGTAGCAACATCAGCGCCTTTAATTTCAAGCGAATTACCGTTTTGCTTAATTTGCCCGCCCTTAGTTAAAATTTTCAACCGGGCCTCAAAGGTTAGTTTACTTTCTGGGTATGGGAACCCGTCGGGGCCTGCTACCCGATGATAATTATTGGCCTTCCCCCTCAAAATAACTTCATCACCTTCAACCGTAACCGAATGGTTGCTGTGGGGAGAATCCAACCCTGCTGTAAAACTGAGCGCCCCTTTCTTCGAGGAATTAAGCCTGACTATTATGGCCTGATCGGGGTGTGAGGCGAAAACTTCGCGGTTATAAAGTATTCCGTCCAGTTCGTAGCTTACCGTCGAGATTGCATTTTCGAGGTTGAGCATTCTCCGATAATTTGAAACCATATCATGTTCAGGGAACCCGAGTAAAATGTTGCCAAAGGGCTGATAACAGAATTGACCGAATGGCTGCGACATAAACTTTTCATTGGCCAGCTGGTGCGCTTCGGCCTGTTTCCCTTCCCACAATAAATTACGGAGGGTTTCGAGGTATTGATAAGCCCCGGGTTTAGCATAATCGTGCGGCTGTCCGGCCCAGAGCGTTTCCTCGTTAAACTGTATGGTTTCACTGGCCGTGCCGCCGTAAACCATTCCGGCCAGGCGTCCGTTACCCACCGGCAATGCCTCTGTCCAGGTAGTGGCCGGTTTGTCGTATTGTAAAACCAATGAGAGATTAATCAGATCATTATCATCCATATTACAGGAGGTAATTATAGCTAAGGCAACAATAGCCCATTTTCCCAAAAAAAGCTTCATGATGTATGATTTTAAAATGCTACTTCAATCATCTGATGACCGGTCAGTTCGGGCAAAGTAAAATTCACCCTGTTGCCGGCTTGCCTGAAAGAGATATTTCTTCCCTGTGGTACGGCAGTAATTTTTCTGACCCTTGCCTGAACCCTTAGGCTTGCCATAAGGTTATAAACAGGGAACACATCTTCGAGCACATCAAAAGCATTTCCACGCCGCTCGGGAACATAATTCAGCAAATGCACCACATATCGGTTTTTATGGGTCTGTTCGTTCACAGTGGCAACAAGCGTAGTTGGTGCATTTTCCATCCGCAAAACCGGTTCGGACAGGAGCATGTCAACCGCATTGAGGAAAACCACCCTGCACCAACGCGGGGCCGATTGTGCATATTGCGTGAACAACGGGTGCATAAAGTATATCATGTTGCCGTTTCGGGTAACGGCAGGATAGCCTCTTTTCCCTTCGGAAGGGGTGTGGCGGTGCGAACTGAAATGCTCCCACGTTCGGTTAAAATAGGGTACATTGGCATAACAAAGCGGTTGGGCTCCTTTAAGGACAACTTCCATTCCTTTCAGGTACATAACCAATTCCGTTTCGGGCAAACCTTTGCCAATTCCCGAACCGTCGAGCGCCAGAAAATCGGGACTGAAAGGTGCTTCTCCCTTCAATTCCAGTCCGTATAGCGGCGAGGCAAACTTATCGCCTTCGGGGGTAAGTCCCGATTTGAAGGAGGCAATCAGCGCGCCGCCTGCCTTCACAAAAGCTTCCAACTTCTTATTAAGCTCAGCGTTTACGGGTATCTGGTCGGGCATGACAACAAGTTTATACTTGCTAAGTTCGGCTTTACTATCGATCACATCAAACTGGTGCTGACCCTCCTGCAACATGCGTATGGCGCCCATCATCTGCTGGGGTATCCGGGCATAATCGGGTGAACTGGGATCGATAAACTCTTCGGCGCTGAAAACAGCAATATCGGTAACTGCTTTGGCATTTTCGCACCATGCCTCTTTTTTGGCAACTTGTCCGAAAACATCACCTATCAACTCGTAAGTTGCCCTGTCGAGTTTCCCTTTGGGATGAAGTTGGTCGCCAACGGAGCATTTGGCATTCATGGCCAGCATGCTGAAACATTCAAATTCAAGGGCCGCCTTGTTTTTAAGGGAGTGGAAATCGCCCCACGAGGTATGGAATTTTCCGGTCATGCCAAGAATTTCGTGGCCAAATGTGCGGGCATACCGGCTGGTAAGCGGGAAATGAAGGTACCCCCACCCTCCCGATGGAAGCGATTCAAGTTCCAGGTGAGAGTATGCATCGAGGCTTTGCCTTATATCGGGGCCAATGTGTCCGCCATTGTAAAATATGGTGCAATCTTTATCCAGCTTCCTGATAAACGAGGTAAGGTCGTGTTTAAATTCATTGATCACCTCTTCATAAAAGGCACGCCTCACAGATGCATTGCTGGCATCGAGCCCCCGCTCTCGCATACCCTTCAGGCAAGCCTCATTGGCATTGGGGAAAACCCCGACTATATCGAGGAACAACCCATCAACCGGAACTTTTTCGAACAGTTCGGCAAGGTATTTTTTCAGAAAATCGCGGTAAGGGGTATAAACACAAAGCCTGCGATAAAAACCCGGCTGAAACGTTGTATTTCCGAAAGGTTTTCCCTCGGCATCGAGCATCAGCCATTCGGGGTGCTCGCGGGCAGTAAATTCGTCCCATTGAATGGTAACATAAATCGGTACCCTGATGTTCTGCCTGTGGCAGGCTTCAATCTGTTCTTCGAGCAGGCGCGGCCTTTTGGTAAACGGGTGCACCCTTTCCGGGAAAAGGTCGGTTTGGTGATAGATGTAACCGTGATGGCACCGCCCAAAACAAGTAACCGAATTTACATGGGCCTTTTTCAAGGTTGCTGCAAACTCTTCGGGATCGAAATCAATCCCGATATCAGGGATATGGCCACTGGTATGAAAATCGAGGTGGATTTGCCTGAACCTTAGCGGAATACTCTGATCGAGGGGGCCTTCGGCAACCGATGAATTTATGGTTCCATCGTATTCGTTGAATCCGGAATTATTAGTAGAAGAAATAAAACTGCCGGGAACAAGTCCGACCGCACCTGTAGCCAACAAACTGTTCTGAAGAAAAATCCTGCGTTTCATAAGTTGTTGTTTTTGGTTTATATCAAACTAATTATAAACAAGAATTGTAATGTGTTGCAAGATATTTAAAAATCGCTTATTCCCTGCAAAATTTAGCAAGATATATAAGTCGATTATTATAAATGAATAAAACTTCGCCAAATTTTTGAAATTTATTCGCAAAGTATATCGGCGATCATAAAACTCATATTCTATTTTGGATTTGTGTATCTAATTAGATACCTTTGCATAAAAATTGATTAATGCCAACAATAGACAGTTTTAATGGTATTAAAATACGAATTTACAATGGAGAACATAGGCCGACACATATTCATGCAGATTACAATGAATATGAGTTGCTAATTGAAATAGAAACTACAAAAATCTACGTCGGAAATTTGCCTTCGAAGCAATTAAAACAAGTATTTAACTGGTTATCCGGCAATTCGGAATGGGTGTTGGGCGTTTTTAATCCTGAGTTGAAATGAGACAAAAGATAAAAATACCACGGATATTAAAAGTGAATTGGATTAAAGGATTAACCATTTCTGTAGTTTTTAATAATGGTGAATCACGAACGATTGACTTTCGAAAAATATCAAAGCAGATAGGTATTAATGAACAATCACCCGCCTTTATTCTTTTAAAACCTGATGAATTTCGTAAAGTTCGGGTATCGGACAATACCCTATCCTGGGATAATGTCGAACAATATATCGATGGTATAAAAAAAAGAGTACCTTTTGAGATTGGCGCTGATGTATTATTCGGGTTTAGCCAACCCGAAAAAAATGAATCAAACTTGAATATAGGCAGATTGGTGCGCGAAAACCGATTAAAATCGGGACTTACACAGCAGCAATTAGCAATTAAGAGTGGTACAACAAGAACGTATATTTCGAGAATTGAAAATGACAGGTCAGATTTGGAGATAGCTACTTTGAGAAAGATAATTGAAACAGGTTTAGGAAAACGGTTGGAAATTTCGATTAAATAACTAATCAGGACAAGATCAATAAATAACTGAAATCCTGCTTAACAGGGATGTAGCCATCTTTTTTCCGCATTATAGCTATTCCGACCATGTTATAATTTTCCGGAAAAGGCACTTACAATTCAACGGATATTTTCTCACTATTTCCGGCCACCTGAGTTTTTAATCCTGCAAAAGATTTTAACAGGTCACCTTCACCTATTTTGACGGTATAAACACCTTCGTGGTGCAATGCCGGTTGTACTTTATCCCCTTTGATGCGGTAGACCTGTTCCAGACTGCCGGTATTTTCGTTCCATATCTGCATTACCTGATCGGGTTTGTTTATAGTGATTTCGGGCAGAAAATGAACAGCCCCCATGCCGAGGTTATCAAACTGGGATATGCGAAGCGGCCAACCGGCAAACTGGTCGCGGATGGGGTTTGGATTCTCCACATCGGCCAAAAAGCGCCACGAATCTATATCAATTGTGCGCTCCTTCTGGTCGAACGTAATCATACCAAAACCCGAAACCCTTATCTGAGCATTGTTGTACCTGCTGTTGTTATCCTGGACAATTTTGCCTGGATTGCCTATGGCATACACATAAGTTTTATTTCCGAATGAATCTAAGTATTTACCGGTATTGGGATAGCCGTGTTCAGGGCGGTCAACCACCGGTATATTGAGTTCGTCGGGGAGGTACCAGCGCACGTAAAAATTGCAGATGGCCGGTGTACAGAAGCTCCATCCGGCATCGCGGTAATTATCGAGGCCATATTGCACCAGGGATGTGAGATGCTGATCGCCGTTGATGTGGAATACCGCCCCTTTTCGCATCAGGTTTACCACCCGGTCGCGCGCCGATTTGGGCCAGCCACCC
>CAZMDP010000186.1:0-5121 GCA_964565015.1 uncultured Prolixibacteraceae bacterium
GAAATATATTGACTCGAGACGCTTCCATCGAGTTCAATAATTCCTCCTTTCAGGTGAGAACCCAAAATTCGCAATGGGGGGAAACCTTCCTCTCCGGTATATTCGATATGGGCGCCCATTTTCCGGAGAGCGTCAACCAATATTTTTATAGGCCGTTGCTTCATCCGCTCCGAACCGGTCAATACCCATTCTCCGGCAATTTTCGACAGGAATGCCGTAAGAAAACGCATTGCCGTACCGGCATGGCCAATATCAAAAACGTTATTGTTCGATTGAAGGGCTTGTTCCAACAACCGGGTGTCATCACTATCCGACAGGTTTTTTACCTGCCATGGACTATAGCTCAATGCGTTTATTATCAATACCCTGTTGCTAATACTTTTGGAGGTAGGAAGTGCAATTTTTCCATCGATGCTTTTAATGGTGGCCGATACCGAACAGGTTAAAATTTCGTTTTCAGACATGGCTTCAATTATCTCGGATTATTCAGAAAATCAAAAGATTCAAATATCAGTTCCTTATCACAATGCTGATCAATAACAAAATGGCCGATATCTTTTAAAAGGGTGAAATTAATCCGGCTGGCTTCATTTTTTTTATCGTTTTTCATCAGGTTATGCAATCGATCATAATCCGATACCGAAACCCCAAAACTGCCAAACAAGCCGTTAATCCACAGTGATATTTCATGTATCTTATCGAAGCTCATACCACAGCATTTATGCGAAAGGTACAACTCGGCAATCATCCCCCAGGCAACGGCATATCCGTGCAATACCGGCCGCCCTTGCTCCATGGCAAGGCTTTCAATGGCATGACCTATGGTATGCCCAAAATTGAGCGCTTTCCGAATATTTCGCTCAATAGGGTCATTAAGCACAAAGTGTTGTTTTATTTCGACCGAATGTCTGATATATTCGCTGAAAGCACCATAATCCGGATTTCGGGGATCGACCGGGCGTAATTCATCGAGGTGTTCAGGCCTGAAAATCAGACCATGTTTGATCATTTCAGCAAATCCGGATACAAGATTTGCCTGATCGAGGGTTTTCAGGAAACGGGTCGAGATTACCACAGCAACAGGCTCGCGAAAAGTTCCGATTTCATTTTTCAGCCCATCAAAATTTATCCCGGTTTTGCCTCCAACCGATGCATCGACCTGAGATAATAAGGTTGTAGGAATATTGATAAAGTCGATTCCGCGCTTGAAGGTTGTAGCGGCAAAACCGCATAAATCGGTAAGCATACCTCCGCCGATATTAATAATGAGCGATTTTCGGTCGGCACCGCTTCGACTGAGGAATTCCCAAACTTTGGCCACGTTTTCGAGTTTCTTGTTTTCTTCACCCGATGGCAGAATAACAACCGGAAATTCGCTATAAAGACCTACATCATTGCTCCAAAGGTCATATACATTTTTTTCGGTAGCCAGAAAGATTTTATCTCTACCATACTGTCCGATATACGGAGAAAGTACCTCTGGAAGATTGTCCGAATAGATTATTTCCGACCTTTTTTTTGAATATTCCATACATCCATTGTAACTTGCGCAAAGTTACTAAGTTATTTAATTGATCTGGTTTATAACATTCGTCACATGATTAATTTTGAAATTTCATAAACCGCTAACTATGACAATTGAAAATTCTGAAAGGATTAAGCACATAAAAAGGCTGTTTTATTTGATATCGGTATTGCTCGTGGTTAGTGGGGCGGCACTGCTTTACCTCGACCAGGTGGGCCGGGCTTTATTGGCCGGGGGTATCCTGATTGTATGGTTTCTGGTTTTCCAGGCCATCGATTTTCAGTATATCTATTTCAGTACCGAAGAGGGGAAAATAACCCTTCGTTATTATCCGGCCGTGAAATTTGGCCGAAAAGATTATCAAACCATTGAATTTCCCTCCAATTTACTTCACGAGTACACCATCGAAAAATCGTTGTTTGGACTTGTAAACGATTTGACCTTGCTGGTAAAAACCAAACGGGGAGTTGCAGAATACCCATCGGTAAGCATGGCTGCCCTGAGCAATTCCGACCAAAAAAATATTGAAAAAATGCTCCGAGAATTGTTAAACCGATAATACAATCATCATTTATTTATTATGCAGGAACCCTTGCTGTACAAAGTTGCACTTTCGATGGTGCCCGGCATCGGAGGAGTGTTGGCACGTAATCTGGTGGCTTATGTAGGAAGCGTTGAAGCCATATTCAGAGAACCTGTGACAAAGCTTACCAAAATTCCCGGTATCGGAGAAATTAATGCCCGAAGGATAAAAGACAAAAGCGTTTTTGATCAGGCTGGCGAGGAAATAGAATTTTGCCTGAAACACGGAATTGAGATATACTTTTACCTTGATGAGCAATATCCTGAAAGATTCAGGACATGCTCAGACGCCCCGGTTATTTTCTATAAGAAGGGAAATGTTGACCTGAATGCCCCAAAATCGATCTGCATTGTTGGTACCCGAAACGCATCGGAATATGGCCGGCAAATGTGCGACGAGTTGTTGCGTGATTTATCAGCAAAGGGACATAAAATACTAATAGTTAGTGGCCTTGCTTACGGAATTGACATTCAGGCCCATAAATCGGCCCTGAGATATAACTTGCCAACCGTAGGAGTACTCGGCCATGGACTCGATAAACTTTATCCGTCGGCACATTTAAAAACTGCCAAAGCGATGCTCGAAAACGGCGCTTTGATTACCGATTTTCCGAGCAAATCAAAAATCGACCCTTCGAATTTTATCCGTCGAAACCGCTTAATAGCGGGACTATCGGATGCTACAATCGTCATTGAGTCAGGCGAAAAAGGTGGTGCACTGATTACCGCCGATATTGCCGCTTCGTACAACCGCGATGTGTTCGCCTTTCCCGGCAGGTCAACCGATCCGTATTCGAAAGGGTGTAACCGTCTGATTAAAAATAATGTCGCGGCTCTTATTGAATCGGCAGCCGACCTCGAGTATTTGCTTGGATGGGAAACTTCAAACGATAAGAAACATCCTTTACAACAACAACTTTTTACAGAACTTTCAGACGAGGAAAAAATACTTACTGAAATTTTAAAAAAAGAAGGTAAAATGTTTATCGACCTTGTAAGTCAGGAATCACAACTTCCGGTAAGCAAAGTTTCGGCCCTATTGCTCAACCTCGAATTCAAAGGAGTAGTGGAAGCACTTCCCGGCAAAATGTACCGGATTAAATAGCGTATCTTTGCAGCATGAAAACTTTTGAAGAATTAAATATTTCGAAATCATTGCTCAAAGCACTCGATGAGATTGGGTTTATTAAACCCACACCTGTACAGGAACTGGCAATTCCGGTTATAAATTCGGGCGCAAATGTGGTAGGTATTGCACAAACCGGAACAGGAAAAACGGCTGCATACCTTCTGCCGCTGCTTTCGAAACTAACAAAACGGGAAGGGGACGACCCAAGGGTTATTGTACTGGTTCCTACCAGAGAACTTTCGATACAGGTTGGCGAAGATACAGAAGAACTTACAACCTATACCGAAATCCGCCATGCCTCGGTATTTGGGGGTTTAGGCTGGACCAAACATGCCGAACTGGTAGCACCCGGGGTCGATATTCTGATTGCTACTCCCGGACGGCTCTGGGACCTTTATCAGGCAAATGCGGTTTCGTTCCGTAAAATAAAACATGTGGTTATCGATGAGGCCGATCGCATGCTCGATATGGGTTTTCTGCCCCAGCTCAGGCAACTTTTTGAAATAATACCGCACAAACGGCAGAACCTTTTGTTTAGTGCCACTTTTTCGGAAAAGGTTGAACAGATGGCACAGGAATTCCTCGACCATTACGAAAAAATTGAAGTTGCCCCTTCGGCAACGCCGGTAGAACTTGTAAACCAGGTGGTTTACCACACGCCCAATTATAAGACAAAACTGAACCTAATCAGGCATTTTCTGCAGAACGAAGAAGAGTTTAACAGGGTAATTATATTTGTTAAAACAAAACAGGCTGCCGACGATGTATTCGGTGTTATAAAAAGAAAAACCGAAGGCCAGAAAAGGATTATCCATTCGAACAAGGGCCAGACTACCCGGATGAATGCAATGCGCGACTTTAAGGACGGAATCGTAAGGATATTAATCTCGACCGATATGTCGGCAAGAGGATTGGACGTTAGCCTGGTCAGTCATGTAATCAACTTTGATATTCCTCCCCATTACGAAGATTATGTCCATAGGATTGGTCGTACCGCCCGGGCTGGCAACCTAGGCACGGCCATTACTTTAGTGTCGCCCGATGAAGTATGGCACCTGAAAAAGATTGAAAAATTGATCCGAATGGAAATACCGGTAAATGAAATACCATCGGAAGTTATTATTGAACCCACCGGATTTGAAGAAAGGCAAAACCAATTGCGTGAAATTGACCGCCAGCGGAAAATTGATGACCCTACCTTTAAAGGCGCTTTCCATACAAAAAAATCGCGACAACCTAAAAATCCGAAAAAGTCAGGGCTGAATAAAAAACAATTTAAACGGAAATAATTTTAGACATCCAGCGGTTTTCTCGACCATAAAGTTGCCAGGATCAACCCTGAAACAATATGCCAAACACCCCACCAGGCAGCAATTACGGCCATTCCGCCCAGTTCGAGTTCGGGTGGAAATATTTTCGGATTAAACATGAGAACCAACGCGAGCCCCGAATTTTGAATGCCTGTTTCAAGGGTTATTGCCCGTCGGTCGAAACGTGGACGTTTCATTATGGTACTGAACAGAAATCCTGTACCCAAAGCCAATCCATTATGTATCAACACTATGAAGAAAATTAAATGGATAAATTTCATGAAATTGGAAAAATTGGCCGATAGCAGAATAATCACAAAAAGAATAAAAATAATGATGGATGCCTGTTTGATGGGTTTTTTAACCCTCGCTGTCAGTTTGGGGAACTTTTGTGCAAAAAATAACCCCAGTATAACAGGGATCCCCAATAGAATAAACACAGTTTGAACAACTTGCCAGAAATCAATCTCGATAGGCCTGAGATACTCCGACGAACCGGTTTTTTCATAAAAATTCACGTACATATCGCCCCAGAATGCAAAGTTGGCTGGTGTCATTATTGTAGCTGCAACCGT
>CAZMDP010000187.1:0-5121 GCA_964565015.1 uncultured Prolixibacteraceae bacterium
CTGGTGTATATCGGCCTTGCCGTCGTAGAGCAGCGAAGCGAGGTCTTATTGCAAAGCACCTTTGCGTCCACCCTGATAATCGATAAAATACACGCCGCCGTCTTTCAGCATAATGTTTCGCGACTGAAAATCGCGGTACATGAAAAAGCCGCTGTCGGCGCTTAACAGGTAGTCGGCAAATCGTTGAAAATCATCTTCAAGAAGCTGCTCATCGAACTGAATGCGTGCCAGTTTAAGAAAATAATACTTAAAATAGCTGAGGTCCCATAGCATCGACTGTTTATCGAATGCGGCCCTTGGGTAGCAAACCGAATAATCGATCAGCTTTCCGGCGGTAACCTGAATGCGTGGCAAAATATTGAGTACTTTCCGGTATTCATCGGTGATGGTATTCGAGAATCCTTCGTTTTTCCGGACTTCGCTCAAAAAATCGAAAAGTGTTACCGAACCAAGGTCTTCCTGCAGGTAGAGGGTTTTATCATCGTTTACACAGAAAATCTCCGGAAGAGGAACACCTGCACCGGCTAACTGCTCCGAAAAAGTGAGGAAGGCAATGTTTTCCTTGACATCGGCATTAAAGGCACCAATTACCGATAAACGGCCACTTTTAAGCCTTGCGTATTCACGGTACGAACCTGATAAAGGCAGCATTTCGAACGAATCGGCTTCTGCCCCGAAGTGCCCTTTAAAAAGCTGCAATAGTTTATTTTTTACTTTAGTATCCAAATCCTATCTTTTTATAAGTTTTCCATAAATTTACACCTCATTTTCGCAAAAAATCGGGATTAATGAGAAAACAGTCAAAAATATCTAAAATTTTCGTGCTTGTCAGAAATTTTCTGGTAATAGCCGGGCTTTTCTTTGTACTGATGCTCATTATTGCCTTTACCACACTGCCATTCTGGGGATATTACTGGTTAGGTACAAGTCTTTCGGAGTTAACGCGCAAACCCGAAGTAATTATTCTGTTGGGTGGCAGTGGAATGCCAAGCGAATCGAACCTGATGCGAAGCTGGTATGCAGCTACAGCGGCAACCGAGTACCCCGAAAGTAAAGTTCTGATTGTTATGCCGGGCGATACTGCTGACATCAACAGTACCCCGGTAAAAATGCGTAACGAATTAGTTGTCAGGGGAGTTCGTCCGGAAAGAATCGGATTCGAACCTTCAGGTACCAACACCCGTTCGCAGGCACTCGAATGTGTAAAGCATATTGACATAAGTGTTCCGATTCTTCTGATTACTTCGCCCGAAAATATGCGGCGGACAATATTGTCGTTCCGCAAAGTTGGATTCCAAAAAGTTAATGCCCTTCCTGCATTCGAGAATGCATCGGAAGCCGATTTCACCTTTTTTGATAAGGAATTGGGCGGACACCAGGGCGTTATTCCCGATGTTGGCCATAATACCCAGGTGAGGTACCAGGTTTGGACACACCTGAAATACGAAATTATTATAGCCCGCGAAATGGCCGCGTTGGGATATTACTGGCTTCGGGGGTGGATATAAAAAAGTTGATTTTCAGTGTTTATATATCAAATTGAAATTGAATGGTTAATTTTTATAATCCATAAAAAAAGTGCAGGATCGAATTTAATCAATCCTACACGTATTAAATTTTATTTTGAAAGTATCAGGCGCTTTTTGCTTCGTGGGTCGGGCACCCTTCGGCATACTCGGCAATGATCTGTTTCACTTGCTGTGGGGCTACGCGGCCATAAACCTTTTCGCCAACCATCACCACCGGTGCTAAACCGCAAGCACCGACACAGCGCAGGCAGCTTAACGAGAACTTACCATCGCCTGAGGTCTGGCCTACCTCTACCTTGAGCTGCCTTTTGAATTCATTCAACACCTGTTCGGCACCCCTTACATAACAGGCTGTTCCCATACATATCGAAATGGGGAATTCGCCTTTGGGTATCATGGTAAAGAAACTGTAAAAAGTAACCACACCATATACCTTAGCCACCGACATATTCAATTCCTGGGCTATCAACTCCTGTACCTCAGCAGGCAGGTAACCTAACTTTTCCTGACAGCCGTGCAATACGTTTATCAGTTCGCCCTCCTGGTTATTAAATTTTTTGCAGACTTCCTTTATTGTTTGGATTGCTGATTCTGCGAGCTTTATTTTTGGCATATCGACTTAATTTTTGTTATTCTTTAACTCCTGTCAAAATATTTGGTATGCAACAATTCATGGGCTTTATGGCTCATTGGCGCACCAAGGTATTCCTCGTAGAGTTTTTTGATGTATGGATTCTCATGCGATTTACGGATGGTTTTGTTGCTGTCTTCCCTGTAAATGGCCATTTGGCGTTTTTTCAGGATTTCGGCATTGCCATGGTGGTATGGCTGACCTCCGCCTCCGATGCAACCTCCCGGGCACGACATAATCTCAATGGCATGGAATTCGCTTTTACCGGCGCGGATTTCTTCGAGCAGGGTGCGCGCATTCCCCAAACCATGTGCAATGCCAATATTGATGGGCAATCCGTTGAAATCGATGGTGGCCTTGCGAATGCCATCCATGCCGCGCAATTCATGGAAATCGACACGGGGAAGTTCTTTCCCGGTATATACTTCATAAGCAGTCCTCACCGCAGCTTCGATTACCCCTCCTGTTGTTCCGAAAATAACACCGGCACCCGACGATTCGCCTAATGGAGCATCGAAGTCTTCGTTAGGCAGTGCAGTGAACTTGATATTCGAGATTTTGATGAGAGCGGCAAGTTCGCGCGTGGTAATGGCATAATCCACGTCGGGATTGTTGTTTACTGAAAATTCGTCGCGTCCGCACTCATATTTTTTAGCAACACAGGGCATAATAGAAACCACCACCAGGTCTTCGCGTTTAATTCCCAATTTTTCGGCGAAGTACGATTTCGCTATCGAACCAAACATCTGCTGGGGCGAACGGGCGGTTGAAGGAATTTCCTTAAGATCGGGGAATTGATGTTCGAAGAATTTCACCCAAGCAGGGCAGCACGATGTTAGGATGGGTAATTTTACTGTTTTATCACCGTCGAGGTGGCGTTGCAAACGGTTAAGTATTTCAGCGCCCTCTTCCATAATGGTCAGGTCGGCGGCAAAGTCGGTATCAAACACATAGTCGAATCCCAAACGGCGTAATGCTGAAACAAGTTTTCCGGTTACCAGGGTGCCTGGCTCCATTCCGAATTCTTCGCCTAAGGCAGCCCTTACTGCTGGTGCAGTCTGTACAATTACTGTTTTCGAAGGATCGTAAAGTGCTCTTACCACAGCAGCGGTCTGGTCAACTTCGGTCAATGCGCCGGTAGGACAAACGGCAACACACTGGCCACAGTAAGTACATACCGAATGGTCGAGGTTCATTTCGAAAGCAGGCGCAACAACAGCATGGAACCCGCGGTTGATGGCAGAAAGTACACCTACGGTCTGAACCTCGTTGCACATCATTTCGCAACGACGGCATAAAATACATTTGTTGATTTCGCGGATAATTGCCGGAGAGGTATCTTCGCGGTACATCGATTGTTCACCTTTATAGTGGATTTCGCGGATACCAAGCGACTGGGCCATATCCTGCAAATCGCATTTACCCGATTTGGGACATACCAGGCAATCAGCCGGGTGGTCCGAAAGTATTAGTTCCATAACGGTGCGCCGGGCGTTGATAGCCCTGATGGTATGCGTACTGATCTCCATACCGTCGGTTACTTCGGTACAACAGGCAGGAGCAAGGTTTTTCCGGCCTTTTACTTCTACCACGCATATACGGCAACCGCCAGGTTTGTTTTCGATGTTCAGGTCGTCGAGTTTCATATAGCATAGCGTTGGAATATGTATTCCAATGCTGTTTGCAGCTTCGAGAATGGTGGTCCCTTTTTTCACCACCACAGGTTTATTATCAACGGTTATATTTATCATTTCCATAGTATTGAAAAACTTTTCGGGTTAAACCATAATAATGGCGTCAAATTTACATTTCTCATAGCACACCCCGCATTTGATGCAAAGCGACTGGTCGATGTAGTGGACTGCCCTGCGTTCGCCGGTAATTGCCCCAACCGGACAATTGCGGAAGCAAAGTGTACAGCCGGTGCATTTATCTTCGACCACTTCGTAGCGCAGAAGCGCTTTACATTGTCCGGCCGGACAACGGCCATGCTTTACATGGGCCTCATATTCATCGATAAAATAGTTGAGCGATGATAGTACAGGGTTTGGCGAAGTTTGTCCAAGCCCACAAAGCGAGGTATCTTTAATGACGTGGCTCAACAATCGTAGTTTTTCAACATCGGCCTCTTCGCCTTTGCCTTCGGTAATCCGTTCGAGGATCTCGTACAAACGTTTGTTACCGATACGACAGGGCGAACATTTTCCGCACGACTCTTCGAGAGTAAATTCGAGGTAGAATTTTGCTATGGCCACCATACAATCGTCTTCGTCCATTACGATCATACCACCCGATCCCATCATAGAACCGGCAGCCAGAAGGTTATCATAGTCAATCGGTGTATCAAGGAATTCCGATGTCAGCATTCCTCCCGAAGGGCCTCCGGTTTGTACCGCTTTAAATTTTTTGCCCCCTTTTATTCCACCGCCGATATCATAAATCACTTCGCGAAGGGTTGTACCCATAGGAACTTCAATCAACCCGACGTTATTGATTTTTCCGGCAAGTGCAAATACTTTGGTTCCCTTGCTTTTTTCGGTACCGATTGAAGAGAACCATTCGGCACCTTTCAGGATGATTACCGGAATATTGGCGTAGGTTTCAACATTATTTACGTTGGATGGCTTACCCAGGTAACCGCTTTCCGATGGGAAGGGCGGTTTAAAGGTGGGTTCGCCCCTTAGGCCTTCCATCGAATGGATAAGGGCGGTTTCTTCACCGCAAACAAATGCCCCGGCACCATACCTGATTTCGATATCGAAGTTAAAATCTGTTCCAAGAATACCTTTACCAAGCAATCCATATTCGCGGGCCTGTTCAAGTGCTATTTTCAGACGCGATACGGCAAGGGGATATTCGGCCCTGATGTAAACCAAACCGTGGTCGGAACGGATGCAATAGGCGTTAATGGCCATAGCTTCGATTACCGAATGCGGGTCGCCTTCGAGGATCGATCGGTCC
>CAZMDP010000188.1:0-5102 GCA_964565015.1 uncultured Prolixibacteraceae bacterium
ACCTCGATATACGGACTGGCAGAAATACCCAAATCTTAGCCGATTTTTCATTGAGTCACATGCCCGGATTCAGCGAACCTTTCCTTTTTGTCGATCTTAAACGATCGCAAACCGATTTCAGGGACATAAGCCAGATTAAACTTCCAAATAGCATGGCAAAGAGATATTTAACATTTCCACAGCAATTATACCAGGCAGAGATTATTACTTACCAGGGAAATTTTACAGGTTTTGCCAGCGATTTTGTGGCTTATGGCACCCTCAACAGCCGTATGGGGAGGATAAAAACCGACATTTCGATTGTACCCGATGCTTCGAACCAGCTGCAATATCGAGGCCGGTTGGAAACAGCGAGTTTCAATATTGGCCGGTTACTGCAATCTCCCCAGTTTGGTCAGATTTCATTCAGCGGCATGGTCAATGGCACTTTTGACAAAACCAGGGAAACAATTGATGGAAAATTTGATGGAAAAATATCGCGCTGGCTGCTGAATAATTATAATTATCAGGACATCACATTAAACGGACAGCTGAGCAACCGGAAATTCGACGGAAACATACTGGTTGACGACCCCAATCTTCAACTCAGCTTTTCAGGAGAACTTGACCTTAACGAAGAGATTCCGGTATTTGATTTTATTCTGCACCTGCAACATGCCAACCTGGTAGCACTCAATTTGGATTCGGCAAACGCAGTAAGTAATGTCCGCTTCGACATGGCCGCCAATTTTTCGGGCAATAACATGGACAACCTCGATGGATTAATTCAGGTTTTTGGCGTTAAATATGAAAATCAGAATGATTCCCTGATACTTGATAACCTGATAGTTAGTGCACATCTCGATGAAATCAGAAGTAAAATATTAATCGAATCGGATTTTGCAGATATCACCGTTGAAGGGAAATACCAATTTAATTCAATTCATGAATCGTTTCTAACAGTTCTGGCCAATTACATTCCTGCCCTTGGTAGGCCGGTAATATCGAACGAACTGAACAACCAGTTCGAAATGTACCTAAAGGTTAAGGAACTCGACGATATAACATCTGTATTCTTTCCGGGGTTGAAAATCAAAACCCCATTCAACATTTCAGGCGAAATCAACACGTTGGCAGGAACCCTGAAATTGTCAGGTGAGATACCTGAGATTATCTATAAAGATTTTACAATCAGCAATATTGATATAGGCATACAACCTGACCCCAATGAACTCAGTTCAAGGTTCAGGATTGGTAAACTGTATTTCAGGGACGACATGAACCTTCAGAACTTTGCATTGCTGCTCAAAGCCGGTAAAAACGAAATGAATGCCCGCATGGTTTGGAATAACCTCGAAAGGATTACTTATAGTGGCGATATTGAAACCAATATCCATTTCGAAAGAGATAACAGTAGGGTAAATCCGTTGGTCGTAATTGATGTTCAACCTTCAAGGGTAATCATTGCCGATTCGGTCTGGAATATATCCCCTTCGAGAATCACCATCGATTCAACTTCGATATCGATTGACCAGTTCGTTTTCGGAAATTTTGATCATTTTATCAGTTTTAACGGTGCTATTTCTGAGGACCGGAAAGATCAACTCTCCGTGAAACTGCAGAATATAGATCTTAGCCATCTCGACCTTTACCTTCAGGAAACAACAGGATTAAAAGGCATGGTAAACGGAACGCTCGGTATATTCGATTTTTACAAGAGCCGTTTATTTTACTCCGACCTTGAAATTAAAGGGCTCGAATATCAGGGTCATCAAATTGGTGATGTTGGACTTGTGAATAAATGGGACAGGGAAACAGCACTTATTGATTCAGAGCTTACTATTCAGCACAATAACAGGAGAAAGTTTACCGGAAGGGGTTATTATAATCCAGACGCTGAAAATATATACTTTGACATGAATTTCGAACATTTTTCAATCGGGATACTTAATACCCTGATTGAAGAAGGCCTTACCAACTTCCACGGCGATGGAAGTGGGAGGGTTATCCTTACAGGTACGCCCGATAAACTTCTGTTCAAGGGGGCAATATTTGCAGAAAATGCCGGGTTGACTATTGATTATACACAGGTAAGCTACCGGCTAAACGACAGCATCAGGTTTTCCAACGATTCGATAATTTTCAGGAGGATCGAGGTCAGGGATGTGCAAAACAACAGGGGAATTTTCAATGGCACCATCCGACACGACAATTTCAGCAATATGGATTATAACATGGCTTTCACCTCCAACCAGATTATGGCGTTGAATACAACAAACCGGAATAACGACCGTTTTTATGGCCGGGCACTGGCCAGGGGTTCGATTCGTATTCAAGGGAAAGGGCCTCGGGTCAGGCTTAGTGGCGATGCCGTTACCTTGACCGGTACCAATGTAACCATTATCCTTGGCGATGATGATGAAGTCACCAAATACGACTTTGTCAGGTTTGTAACGCGCGAGGATGCAAATGTTCAACCAGTTGTGGCCCAAAATATTCAAAATACAGGCGGTACCGAAATTGACCTTACCATTACCGTAACACCTGAGGCCAGGGCTCAATTGATCTACAATACTCAGATCACGGATGTTATCAGGGCACAAGGTGATGGTGTGCTCCGTTTCAGAATGGATTATAACTACAATATCAATCTCTCGGGCAATTTCAATGTAACTCAGGGAGAATACCTCTTCACGCTGCAAAATGTAATAAACAAAAGGTTTGTGATTGAACCGGGGGGATCGATGGTATGGTCGGGCGATCCATATAATGCTATTATCGATATTAGCGCTGTGTACAGACTAAAGGCATCGCTCCGCGAACTGTTGATGGGAACTTTACGACCGATTGATTTTACTCAAAGAATTCCCGTTGAGTGTAAAATCCTACTCACCGACGAATTGATCAGCCCAACCATAAATTTCGACATTGTATTCCCTACTGCCGAAGACCGTTTACGTGATGAAATTCAGCAGTTCTTTGCCACTCAGGAAGACATGAACAAGCAAATGTTGTCGTTACTGGTATTAGGCCAGTTTTACACACCTGAGTTTATGCGTGGCACCTATGAAGCAAGCAACCCAAATCTGATCGGAAATACCGCAAGTGATCTGTTTTCGAATCAGCTTAGCAACTGGCTCTCGCAAATCAACCGCGATATCGATATTGGAATAAACTACAGGCAGGGCAACCAGCTTACCAACGACGAGATAGAGCTTGCACTGAGTACACAGATATTCAACGACAGGGTAATCATCAACGGAAATATTGGCAATAACACAAATCCCAACAGCATAAACAACAGTGAACTTGTAGGCGATTTTGACATAATAGTAAAGCTTACCCCCAATGGAAAACTCCAATTGAAGGTGTATAACCGATCGAACAATAACCTGATTTATGAAACAGCGCCATACACACAGGGAATTGGTATCAGCTATAAAGAAGAATACCATACCTTTGATGAATTATGGCAAAAATTTATCGCCATTTTCCGAAGGGAAAAGATCAGGCCTATACAATTAACCTCAACCTTTGTTTACCCTGAATAAGGGTAATTCCCGTATTACTTATTAACGATTTAAGATTGAATTTTCCACCGAACTATATGCAGGCCACTGCTTTCGTTAGTAACTTTCCGCCAACAGGATAAACCCCAATGCAAATAATCGCTAATTTTGTGGACAAAATAAACGGGTTGGCATCTCGTTTGTAAATCAGGTATAAATCAAGAAATAAGTGATTTTTGTATGATGAATATTTTCTTAACGATCCAGGCCGACAATATGGCGGCAGGCGCTCCGATGATGAGCCCTGAACCCACAGGGATTTCGCTGAAATTTATCGATCTTGCCCTTAAAGGGGGATGGATTATGATACCGATCCTTGCCCTTTCATTTATAGGTGTTTATATTTTTATAGACCGGTACCTGGCCATTAAACGAGCCGGAAAGATTGATACCGGACTGATGGACAAGGTAAAGGCGTATATGACAGCCGGGAAAATTGATGCGGCAATAGCACTTTGCCGCAGCAACGATAACCCCGCAGCCCGAATGATCGAAAAAGGTATAAGCCGCATCGGAAGGCCGCTCAACGATGTTAATGCATCGATTGAAAATGTGGGCAATCTCGAAATCCAGAAACTCGAAAAAGGACTTCCTGTTCTGGCGTCAGTAGCCGGTGGTGCTCCCATGCTCGGTTTCCTTGGAACGGTTTTAGGAATGATCCAGGCTTTTTACGATATGGCCAATGCAGGAAACAACATCGACGTTACCTTACTCTCAACCGGTATTTATCAGGCAATGGTTACTACGGTAGCCGGATTGATAGTTGGTATTATTGCTTATTTTGCCTATAACATACTGGTTACTAACGTCGAAAAAGTGGTTTACAAGATGGAGGCCATCACCTCCGAATTTATGGATATGCTTTACGAACCAGCATAATACAACCTTAAATGGCATTAAAAAAGAGAAATAAGATAAATGCTGCTTTCAGTATGTCGTCGATGACCGACATTGTTTTCCTGTTGCTCATCTTTTTTATGGTAACATCGACATTGGTAGCGCCAAATGCCCTGAAGTTGTTGTTGCCCCAAAGCAACAGCCAAACGGCAGCAAAACCTGTTACAACCATCTCGATAACAAAAGATATCCAATATTATATAAACGATGGTGGGGCCGTAAAAAGGGGTGCTTTTCAGGAAATTGAACCCTTTCTTGTTCAACGGTTCGGTGGTGAGCCCGAAGCATATATTTCGCTTCATGCCGAAAGATCCGTACCTATCGAAGAGGTGGTTAAGGTAATGAACATCGCACGTAAAAATCAGTTTAAGTTAATATTGGCAACAGCGCCAGAAAGATAAAAATGACAGAATATTTCCGGGAACATAGACAAGGTATTATCGGATCGCTCATATTTCATGCGATCCTGATTGTTCTCATGTTTATTTTCGGGTTCTTTACTCCCCTGCCTCTGCCGGGCGAAGAAGGTATCCTTGTAAACTTCGGGAACAGCCAAACCGGTTTTGGTTCTGAAGAACCGGCCGCCAGGCGTATTGAGCCCGAACCAACCCGGATTGAACCACGCCAGGAAGGTACCCCTGCCACTACCCCACCGCC
>CAZMDP010000189.1:0-5083 GCA_964565015.1 uncultured Prolixibacteraceae bacterium
TGTTGACGAATTTATGATTCCTACCGGTGAAATTGTCGAAGTGAAGGGCACCCCTCTCGATTTTATTTTGCCCCACCGTATCGGCGAACGGATCGACGATGATCATCCACAGTTGAAAATTGCTTCGGGATACGATTTTAATTATGTATTGAATAAAAACAGGGGTGAACTTGCATTTGCAGCCAGCGCTTATGAGCCCGAAAGTGGAAGGTATATGGAGGTGTTTACAACCGAGCCGGGCATGCAGCTTTACACCGGTAACCACCTGCGCGGTAACGAAATTGGTCACAGCGGAGTAGGGTATGGCCCGCGTTCGGGAGTTTGTTTCGAAACACAGCATTTTCCCGACAGCCCGAATAAACCAGGTTTCCCATCAACACTGGTTAGGCCAGGAGAGACGTATTTATCAACTACCGTTTTTAAATTCTCAATAAAAAATTGAGCGGGGTTCAATTCTTATTATTGCCCGGAACAATAACCGGCAATTTCTTCTGTTTTCATTTGAATTGTGGAATATAAGTAGTTATCCCATATGTTCAGGGTACATTCTCACGAATGGTTTCAAAGTATATTTGATCGTTGTTACGACCATTTGAGGAACTATTTGTATTATTTGTCGGGCGATATTCAATGGACAGATGATGCTGTGCAGGAGGTGTTCCTTATACTTTGGGAAAAAAGGGGAAGTGTAAAAGATGAAGGCGTTCTTCAGTATCTTTTAACCATTGGCAGAAACCATTTTCTGAAACAATTCCGTAGCCGGTCGGTTAGGTTAAAGTTTGAGAAACAGCAAAATCTAAACGACACTGAACCTTCAACGGAAGATGTTTTCTTATCGGAAGAATTTGAAAATCAGTTGCAGATGGCAATTTCGGAATTGCCTGAAAAATGCCGGACGATATTTTTATTGAGCAACATTGATGGGATGAGCAACAAACAGATTGCCGAAAACCTGAATGTTTCGGTTAAGGCGGTCGAAAAACAGATTACAAAAGCCTATAAAATACTACGCGAAAGGTTAGGTAGGTATTAAAATGCATGAATGTATAAACCGGATGGGATTGAAAAATCGACATAAAAGAAATATCGGTGTATCGGGATGGGGAAGCCGGTATTTACTTTTATCGTTGCTGCTCATACTGGTTTTTCCTCCTTTATATGCTCAGGAACGAAACATTGTAAGTTACAGCGCCGATAATGTTTCATTATCAAAAGTATTCACCGACTTAAACGAACGTTACAAAATAAACTATGCCTACGATGCCAGTGCCTTCAATAATCTGAATGTTACCTTCAACATAGCCAATCAGCCGGTAGAGGAGCTTCACCAGTTGCTTTCACAAAAGTATCGTCTTCGTTTCAGGTTGGTCGAAGGTACCTGGATTGTGGTCAGAGAGGCCGAGGTTTCAGCAGAACCCCGGATCGAAATGGTTGAAAGGCCAGTTGAAAAACTCCGCACAGTAAACGGGTATGTATTTGACGCTTTGACAGGTGAGCCGCTTGTTTACTGTAATGTTTTCTTCGATGGCCAGCGCGGTACAATAACCAATAATCTGGGGTATTTCCAGTTGCAGACAGCGGCGAAGGAGGTGAATTTGTATATCACGCATTTAGGATATCATCGGCTCGATACCATACTTTTATCGGATTTACCGAAACCAGCAACCATAAAACTGAATCCGTTTGTAATTATGATGGATGAAGTACGCGTACTCCAGAAAGAAAAAAGTATGCTCGAAATGGGCGAATTTTCAGAAAAAATCGGGTTTAATCCGGCACAGTCTTCTTCATTGCCGCGCCTTGTTAACGACGATCTGGTGAATATGCTGTCAGTAATTCCGGGGGTTAGTTTTATAAATGGGATGGGAGGGGGGCTATCCATCAGGGGTGGCGATCCTTCCGAAAACCTGGTGCTCCTTGATGGAATCCCCTTGCTCGAAACCGGGCACCTTACAGGAAACATCAGTATGCTGAATGCCAATTTTATCAGGCAGGCATTTGTATCGAGGGGCGGATTCGATGCTTCGTTTGGCGACCGGTCGGCTGGCCTTATTGAACTTTCGGGGAAAAGCGGCCCTTTGACGCACCCAACCATCGATATCAGTGCCAATTTATTGAATACCAATGTGGTAGGAAACCTGCCAATTGCCCGCAAGGTTAATTTTTCGGGGGCATGGCGACGGTCGTACCTCGAAGAATGGCCCAACCATTTGTCGAAAAATATTTTGCAGGAAAGCCGGGTCAACGGAGTCCAGGATCTTTCTGTAGATGTTTTTCCATCGGTATTTTACGACGACCTTAACCTGAAAGCAAGTTTCTTTCCTTCAGATAACCACATGTTTACTATTGGGTACATACAAGGAAGCGATTTCCAGATGCTCGATTACGAAATAGGCGAAAAACAGCTTATTTTCCAGAACGATCGGAAAGAGTCGTTTAGTCGGGGTTACAGTTTTAATTGGTCGCTGCAATCGGGTAACTGGCATCATAACCTTACTGCGGCATACAACGATATTTTTCAGAAAAGCGAGCACAATTCGGGCAGGCAGATTGTTGTTACTCCCGGAGGAAACCAAAAACCAAAGAAGAACCCAAAGGCCGATAAGAAAGCTAATCCGAATCCAAATGCCAATAATTCGAACCGGAACAAATATGTAACTGATAATGACAGTAACCGGGTCAACGAACTCAGGATCGATTACAAAAGTGAACTCAAAAAGGGCATTTTCGTGCATCAGGCAGGTTTTGGTTACACCGGATATAATTTCGATTATGAATATTTTTCAAAACGCTCGCAGGGTAACCTACCCGTTGACTCTGTTTCGAAAAGTTCGCGTATGGAAATTGCACACCTTTTCGTTCAGCAGGTAGCCACTCCTGTTAAAGATTTAAAAATTCGATGGGGACTGCGTGCCAACTATAATGCAACCATCGAGCAATTTTATTTTCAGCCACGGGGTGGAATTGAATACAGTTTTGCTGATGGAATTAAAGCTTTTTATCATTCGGGAGTATATCGCCAGTTTTTGTCGAGGGCCCCAAAGGTCGATTCGTTTGGAAATTTGGACCGGATATGGGTCCTTCCCGATTCGGCAGGGAAAGGCTCTGTAATTTCACAGCATCATATCTTAGGCTTTAAGTACGAAAAAGGCCGATTATTGCTCAATACGGAGGTTTATTCGAGAAATACCGAAGGGCGGCAATCGTTTTATGCCAGGCAATACCGCAAAGGGAGTATTAACCGTATTCAATACGTTAATTACGAAGGAAGGGAGATAAATAAAGGGATTGACGTTTTTATGCAATTCAGGCAAAAATATCTGATACATCAGCTTTCCTGGGCATTTTCCGATTCGAAGGAATACCTCGAAGGTTTTAACGATAACCAGTATTTTCCATCATTGAATTCGTACAGACACCAGGTAAATATCAACGAAATATTTGCATATAGAGGTTGGAATCTTTCTGTTTCATGGAATTATCGCACAGGTATGCCGGTCATAATCCGATCGGGCGACGACAGGGTAACCTCACAGGAGCTCGATAGCTATTCACAACTCGACGTTGGTCTGGTAAAAACTTTCCGGACAGGCCGGTTCGCATTTACCGGAGGGGCATCGGTGCTGAATGTGTTGAACAAGACAAATATTATCGGTGTTGAATACCTAAACATTTCTACTGAAACAGAAAGTTATAGTGTTCAGTCCAATATCAGCTCAATAGGTTTTACCCCTGTATTTTTCATCCGTCTCCAGGTCATTTAGCTATCCGTTTTTTTGAATTGATGGTTTTTTGAAAAAAAGTGAAACCTGATGGTAGGGTTTTTACAACTTAAAGGATATATAAGGTAAGTTCAGGAAATAATTCGGGTGCTGTTGCATTTTTCAATCGTGGAAGATCAAAAAAAATATCAATTAATCAATCAGCGAATCAATCAATCGGTTCGGTACTACCGTGTTCCTTCTACGGTTGAAAAAGGCGCAGCCCTGAATTTGCTGCTGACCAAAATTGAAAATGGCCAGAAACCCCGCTCAAAAACTATATTGCTAAGTCCTTTCTTAAAATATTCGGTCGGAATTGCTGCTGCAGCCGTTATTATACTGGCATTTATATTATTCAGCGGTAAAGAAAATATTACAAATTCATCTCTGCAGGCCCTCTCGGTAAGGCTACCCGACCAATCGAGGGTAGTGCTAACACAAAAAAGTGAATTGAGGTTTAAAAAGCGTTTTGCCAACAGGATAGTCGATATGAAAGGTGAGGCCTATTTTGAAGTAATGCCCGGCAAAAACTTTACGGTTAAAACATCTACCGGAACAGTACAGGTTCTCGGTACCCGTTTTTCTGTTCACGATGATTCAAAAAAAATCAAAGTTGAATGTTTTGAAGGGAGTGTAAGGGTCAGTCGTAAAGGTATTGATCAGCTTTTGGTTAAAGGGGAAGGGGCAGTTTTATCTGATACGGGACCAGAGCTGGCAAACCTTGCTCAAACAAACTATCCATCATTTGCAAGGTTTAAGGCAGAATATGTGAATTCCGATATAAAGCAGGTTCTGCAAGACCTTGAAATGTTTTTCGGTGTTAAGGTTCAGTCACGTTTCAGAGGTACACGCTTTTATACCGGATCGTTTGAAACCGGAAGCCTTGAGAATGCCCTCATATTGTTGTGCGAACCTTTGGGTTTGAATTATCTGATTGAAAATCAATTGAATGTAATTATTTTTTAAAAATAATATGAAATGAAAACACAGATGAATTTTAAATTTCTGGTTATTCTTTTAATGCCAGTATTATTTATTTCCTGTAGTTTAATTGAAAGTGAAACCCCATCACCGGGATTTGGAAAAGTTGCCGTACATATTACCGATGCCCCATTCCCGGCAAGCCTTGTCGAACATGTTTTTGTTACCATCAATAAAGTCGAACTTCGGCTTAAAGACGGAAACTGCAAAACACCCGAAGGGGAAGTGATACCCGACTGCACGGATGGCTATTTATTGCTTCTTGAAAATCCGGTCGAGATCGATCGGATGCAGCTACGCAACGGATTAAGCCAGCTGCTTGCCGAAGCCGAAATTCCTGT